>JAFXYD010000116.1 GCA_017541995.1 Oscillospiraceae bacterium | reverse complement strand
GCGGAAAACGTCCCGTTCCTGTCATTGCGAGACCAGTCCGCAGACTGGTCGTGGCAATCCGTATCCCCCCGTCCCCATTTCCAATGTTTTCAAATCGCAATTTGAAAACACCACCATTTTCAATTTTCAACTTTCAATTTTCAATTCCCACTTCGCCCGTGGCCGGGTGCATGTGGCGGTCAATGACCGCCGCTACGGCGGGGTGCGGGGTACGGCGGGCGGTCAATGATCGCCCCTACGAGCGGGTCTGATGCCTGATGCCTGATCCCTGATGCCTCGCCGGTGCGGGGTGCCCGTGGCGAGCAATGCTCGCCGCTACGAGCGGGTCTGATCCTTGATCCCTGATCCCTGATCCTTGATCCCTGATCCCCGATCCCTGATCCCTGATCCCCGATCCCCGAAAAACCCGCCGATCCGCGGGTTTTTCCTTTTTTTATGCTTGTACTTCGGCGCGTTTTCTGATATAATATTTGGGATATTGTGAGAAAGTGTGTCTATTGCCATGAAAAACGAGAATTTTGACCGGAAAAGAACCCCCCGCGCCGGGGCGCGTTTTGAAAAGAAGGAGCTCCCCGAGGAGGCCGCGGAGGGCCTCATCGAGGGCCGCAACGCCCTCACCGAGGCGCTCAGAAGCGGACGGACCATCGACAAGCTCTACGTGGCCGAGGGCAGCACCGACCGGGCCCTGGCCCGGCTGGCCGCCCAGGCCAAGGAGGCCGGCGCCGTGGTGGTGCCCACCGACCGGCGGAAGCTGGACCAGATGAGCCCCACCGGGGCTCACCAGGGGGTCATCGCCGCCGTGGCGGCCCACGAATACGCCTCTGTGGACGACATTCTGGAGCTGGCCGCCCAGCGGGGCGAGGCGCCGCTGATCGTCATCTGCGACGAGCTCTCCGACCCCCACAACCTGGGGGCCATCCTCCGCACCGCCGAGTGCGCCGGGGCCCACGGCCTCATCATCCCCAAGCGCCGCAGCGTGGGGCTCACCGCCGTGGTGGCCAAGACCTCCGCGGGGGCGGTGGAATACCTCCCCGTGGCCCGGGTCAGCAACATCGCCAACACCATCCGGGAGCTGAAGGAAAAGGGCGTGTGGATCTACGGCACCGCCGCCGACGCCGACAGCGGCCTGTATCAAACCGACCTCACCGGCCCCGCGGCCATCGTCATCGGCAACGAGGGCGAGGGCATGAGCCGCCTGGTGCGGGAGAGCTGCGACCTTCTGGTGAGCATCCCCATGAAGGGGCAGATCTCCTCCCTGAACGCCTCGGCCGCCGCCGCGGTGATGCTCTACGAGGCCCTGCGCCAGCGGAGCTGAGCTCCGCCCGCGCCGCCCCGGCGGCGCGTACCAGTAAGAATGATGGAGTGCGTTTATCTATGAAAAAGCGCAATGAACAAGAGCATAAGGCGCCGATGCCGGAGCGGGGCCGCCGAGGCCCGGCTGCCCCGGGCGTGGACGGCAGCGCGGAGGACTTTGCCCTCCACCTGGCCGCCATGTTCCGGGCTGAGCTGGGAGAGGAGGACGGGAAGCTGGATCCCCTGGTAAACTGGGAGCTTCCGGTCTCGGAGGCGGATTACCGCCAGGCCGCCTCCCGGCCCGAGGACTCTGACGAGCTGCTCCGGGCCGTGGCCGACTTCCTCTCCGACGAGACCGGAGATGCGTCCCCCGCCAAAGCCCCCCGCCGCAGCCAGAGAAGGCCCCAGCAGGAGCCCCCTGCCCGCAAGCGGCAGACCGAGGCCCCGGCGGCGGCTCCCCCGGCAGAGGCGGCCCCCCCTGCCCCGGCTGACGCCGGGACAGAGCCCGAGACGTCCCCCGCACCGGAGGCTCCGGCCCGGGACTCCCGGTCCAGTCTGGCGCTGAGCGAGCATCTCCGCAGATTTGTGGAGGAGGATCCCACGGAAGCCCTCCTGGCCCAGGCGGAGGCCCAGGCCCCCCAGCCCTCCCCCAAGGACCGCCAGGGGGAGCCCCGGCTCAGCCGGGCCCAGCGCCGGGCCGCCGAAAAGAAGGAAAAGGCCGCCCGGGAGGCGGAAAAGCGGCAGAAGCCCCCCCGGGAGGCGGAGCCCCGGGAGCCCCGGCAGGAGGCCCCCGAGCAGAGCCCCGGCAAGGCCGGAAGGGCCCCGGAGGCGGCGACCCCCGCCCGGGAGCCGGAGAACGCTCCCCGGGAGGCAGCTCCCGCCCCGGAGCGCATGGTCTTCTTTGAACCCAAGCAGAACAAAAAGAGCTTTTTTGATACCCTGGGCGAGTCCAACCCGCCCCAGACCCCGGCGCTGCCCCCCGAGCCCTCCTCCCTGCCGGAGGAGGCTCCCGCCGAGGCCGAAGTCCGGCCCGAGGCCCAGCCCCGGACCCGGCAGGAGCGCCGCAGCCGCCGCCCGGAGCGGGGCCCGGCCTCCCGTCCCACCGAGGCCCGGCGGCGGGAGCGCGGCGTCCCCACCCGCTCCCCTGCCTCCGACACCCGGCGGCAGACCCGCGCCGACGCCCGGAGCGCGGCACGGCCCCCCAGGGAGGAGGCGGAGCTCCTTCGGGAGCCCACCCGGATCGTACTGCCGGGCTTCGACAGCACCCCCTTCCGCCCGCCCCAGGAGGATCCCCCCCTGGAGGAGATCTTCACCCCCCTGGGTCTGAAGACCGCCCCGCCCACCCCGGACGACACCGCCGTGCTGAGCACCCGGGCCAGGGAGCGCTTTGTCCTCCCCGAGGACGCGCCGAAGCAGCGCCCGGAGTCCCAGACGCCTGCCCTGCGCATGCGCTTTGAAGCCGCCGACGCGGAACCGGCGCGGGAATCCGGGGCGGCGGAGCAGGGAGCAGGGATCAAGGATCAAGGATCAGGGGACGGGGATCAGGGATCAGGGATCAGACCCGCTCGTAGGGGACGGGTTCCCCGTCCCGCAGTACCCCGCACGGACGAGGCATC
>JAFXYD010000115.1 GCA_017541995.1 Oscillospiraceae bacterium | reverse complement strand
TAACACGCAGCCGGGCAGGATTTGCCTCCGGCAAATCGTCCGCCTCTGGCGGACCGGGCGGCCAGTGACCGCCCCTACGGGCGTGGTGCAGAGGGGAGAGCTGGTACGTGTGGCGGGCGGCCAATGACCGCCCCTACGATGAATCGGCTGATGAAAGCCGATAACCAGAATTCCGATTTGCTTCACCAAAGGAAGGAAAGGTATGTTCAGCATTACGGTAATATCCGTTGGAAAACTGAAAGAGAAGTACTACATCCAGGCGGTGGAGGAGTACGCCAAGCGGCTGGGGGCCTACTGCAAATTCCAGCTGCTGGAGCTGCCGGAGCACCGGCTGCCCGAGGATCCCTCCCCCGCCCAGATCGCGGAGGGCCTGGCCCGGGAGGGCCGGCTCATCCGGGAAAAGCTCCCCATGGGGGCTTGGTTCTGCGTCCTGACCCCCGAGGGGAAGAAGCTCTCCTCCGAGGGCTTCGCCAAAGCCCTGGCGGAGGTGAAGACCGGGGGCCGCTCGGCCGCCTGCTTCCTGCTGGGCTCCAGCTTCGGCATCGCCCCGGAGATCAAGGCCCTGGCGGATCTGAAGCTCAGCTTCTCCGACATGACCTTCCCCCACCATCTGGCCCGGGTCATGCTGCTGGAGCAGATATACCGGGCGGAATCGATTCAGGCGGGTACGAAATACCATAAGTGACCGGAATCCGCTTGCGCCTTCGGCGCTTTGGTCTGTTCGCGCTTTTTCCCGCGGGAAAAAAGCGCGAACAGACCTTTCTTATTCAGCGGTGCGCTTCGTCAGACCGTGCCCGTTACCGTCAATACGGCTTCGCCGGGGCTCACCACCCAGTCGCCGGTGGCGGCGGTCTGGGCGTAGGCGGCGGCGGGGACGGTGATGATCCCGGGGACGGTGTCGAACTGGCCGCTGCTCTGGTTGTACGTGTAGCCGCTGCTTCGGGCCAGGGGCTGGCCGTCCAGGCTGACGCTGATGTTCTTCAGCAGGGGATCGAAGAGGTCCGACACCGTGACCCCGGCGGCCTGATCCGCCTCCTGATTGCCGTGGTTCTGGATCAGGAAGGTGTAGGTCAGCTGGCCGTTCTCCGGCACGGTGGCGGGGGAAAGGCTCTTGAGGATGCTCAGCTCCGCGGCGCTTTCCACCGTGACGGAGGCGCCGGCCTCCAGGGGATTCGCCAGCCCGGCGCCGCTGAGGGCGGCGGTGTTGGTGACGATGCTGCCCGCCGTAAGGGGAGCGGCGGCGGTGATCTCCGTCTCATAGACCAGCATGGCGTCGCCCCCCGCCGGGACGGAGATGCCCGTGATCCCCAGGGGAGGCCCCGGGGTGACGGCGGGGGCGGGCTGGAGCACGCCGTTGATGAAATAGCGCAGGGAGTCCGCCACGTAGGCCAGGGGATAAGCCCTCTGACCCCCGCCGATCTCATAGGCCCCCAGATCGTCCGTGAGGCTCAGATTCTCATAGGTGACGCTGCCGTCGTTCACCAGGGAGATCACGTAGGCGATGGTGTCCCCGGGGGCGTAGACGTCCTCCGCCGCGGTCTTGGTCATGCTCAGGGGCGAGACCATCTGCCCCGTCACCACGTTGGAGCTTACGGTCTGGCCGTTGTAGCGCAGGGTGGCCTGGTTGGTAAAGCTTGCCATCATGCTTCCTCCTTCTGCACGGGCTTTCCCGTGCGCTCTATTCTATGCGAAGAAGGTCGAAGGCGTGCGAACCGGGAGGAACCCGCTCCGAAGCCCGGGCCGGATCCGCCCTATGAATGGCATATTCATGTTTCCTGAAAAATTTTTTTCCAGGTACTTGACAAAGCCCCCGGTTGTGATATAATCATGCCACAAGTTCATACTGCCCTTGAGGGAGTAGTACCGCGGCCGGGGGCCGCGGAGGCGGCTGCGTCAGCACGCGGGCTTTGCCCGCCGCGCCGCCTTGAAACGCGAGACTCATGTTCAGGCTTCTGCCTGCGCATGAGTTTTTGTATTATTTGAAGGCGCTCGTCCGGGCGCCGGTCCCGTGTCTATGCACGGAGAAAGAAAGGAGACCGAAAAATGACCAAACTGATCCTTGCCGCGATCCTGCTCCTGGCGGGCGTCGTCGCCTACACTGCCCTGAAGGGCAAGGGCAAAAAGGCCCTGGCCGGCCTGCTTCTGGCTGCCGCCGTGGTGCTCTGCCTGGGCACCGTCGCCCTGTCCTGCGTCCAGACCGTCCCCACCGGCCACACCGGCGTCGTCACCACCTTCGGCCGGGTGGAGAACACCACCCTGGACTCCGGCGTCCACTTCGTCCTGCCCTGGCAGAACGTGGTGAAGATGGACAACCGGGTCCAGAAGAACACCGTGGACATGCCCTGCTTCTCCTCCGACATCCAGGAGGTCAACCTGACCTACACCATCAACTACCAGATCAAGAAGTCCGACGCCCAGAACATCTACCGCACCATCGGCGTGGACTACTACCAGACCGTGATCCAACCCTGCATCACCGAGTCCGTCAAGGTGGTCACGGCCCGCTACACCGCCGAGCAGCTGGTGGGCAAGCGGGACGAGCTGGCCTCCGCCATTGAGGCGGACCTGACCGACAAGCTGCTGCACTACAACATCGAGGTGGTCTCCACCTCCATCGAGAACATGGACTTCACCGACGCCTTCACCGACGCCGTAGAGGCCAAGCAGGTGGCCCAGCAGAACAAGCTCCGGGCCGAGACCGAGGCGGAGCAGAAGGTGGTGGAGGCCAAGGCCGCCGCGGAGGTCCGCAAGGTCAACGCCGACGCCGCCGCCTACGAGCTGCTGGCCAAGGCGGAGGCCGAGGCCGAGGCCAACCGCAAGATCAGCGAGTCTTTGACCCAGGCGCTGATCAACTACACCTACGCCCAGACCTGGGACGGCAAGCTGCCCACCGTCATGACCGGCAGCGAGGGTTCCTCCATGATCCCCGTGCTGGACGTAAACGAGCTGCTGCCCCAGCAAACGGAAGCCGACGCCGAGTAAGAAAACGCCTTCCCCCAAAGCCTTCCCCCAAAAAGCCTTCCCCTTGAGGGGAAGGTGCCCCAGTGCGCACACTGGGGCGGATGAGGTGGCGCCTCGTTTTCCGAGCCTTCTCAATCATTGCAAAAAGGACACGAATATGAACTTCCTGAACAACCCAGCCAACAAGCGCAATGCCCAAAGGCTTCGGCGGGAGATGACCAAGGAGGAACGACACCTCTGGTATGACTTTTTCAAAACCGTCGGCATCCAAGCCAACCGGCAGAAGCCCATCGGACCGTATATTGTAGATTTTTACATAGCCTCAGCAAAAATCGTCGTGGAGCTGGACGGCAGCCAGCATTTTGAGCTGACAGGCCAGGCGCATGACGAAGCTCGGGATCGTTTTCTGCGGGAGCAGGGCTTGACGGTTCTGCGCTACGCGAATTCCGAAGTAAACCGCAATTTTCGCGGGGTATGCGAGGATATCATGCGGCACTTGGGGATGGAGCCTTGATCGATACCGATTGCGGATCGACACCCCACCTCATCCGGCCCTGCGGGCCACCTTCCCCTCAAGGGGAAGGCCGTGGCCCAGACCTGCAAAAAGCCTTCCCCTTGAGGGGAAGGTGCCCCCGCAGGGGGCGGATGAGGTGGCGTCCCGACAAGCTGCACTGTCATTCCAACGCAGCAAGGGACGACACCCCACCTCATCCGTCCTCCGGCTTCCGTGAGACGCCGGAGTCCACCTTCCCCTCCAGGGGAAGGCCATGGCCCGTAACCCTGCAAAGCCTTCCCCTT
>JAFXYD010000114.1 GCA_017541995.1 Oscillospiraceae bacterium | reverse complement strand
CTGAGGCAAGAACGCGACAACCGAGCTCCCCCGCAAAGCCTTCCCCTTGCGGGGAAGGTGCCCCCGCAGGGGGCGGATGAGGTGGCGTCCCGACAAGCTGCACTTTCGTTCCAACGCAGCAAGGGACGATCCCCCACCTCATCCGTCCTCCGGCTTGCGTGAGACGCCGGAGTCCACCTTCCCCTCCAGGGGAAGGCAATGGGACGCCGCCGGAGCCGTCTGCGGAAACTGAGACAAAAAAATAACCCCAACGCGAAAGGAGGAAGCCGCAAGGCTTCCTCCTTTTGCGTCGGAAGCTCGGCAGGAGGGGAATCGAGCCCCCGACCTGCCGTGTAGGGAAGCCCCCGAACAGCGTCAGACCCACGGCAGGCAAGGGCCAAAACCTCCGCAATTCCGATGCTTTCGCCGTCATTCGCTGCCAGAGCTTGGAAGCTCATTCCGCTTTTTGCTTTTTTTTCATTATTGCAGCGCATCAAGCACATCAGCGGTGTCACCATCAAGGCAAATAGCCTGTTTCTCAATTTCTTTCGGGCAGTACGCTTCGCCGTAATTCAAGCAAGCATAGATTGCCTGCCTGTTGTCTTTTGTCATCTGCCAGAAGGGATACTTGATGATGACCGGGGTATTGGCTCCTACGCCGATCTCCAGATACAGCACATGCAGGTTTTCGTGTCTGCGCAGAAAATCGGAATACGCAGCCGACGCCTTGTGCCATCCCGCATCCTCAACAAAGGTATCGTCAGAACGCAGGTTCATCGTGACCGGATCGCCGTTTGGAGCAGTGGGGATCAGTTCTATCGGGAGCTGCATGGAGATTGTGCCGTTCTCCGGAACCTTGAATATGCCGTTTTCATCCAGAACAAAGCCCTGGGCTTTCATGGCACGCATTGTCCACTCCTCGTTGTCGAAGGTCTCCTGCACCTTTGGATCCATGCTCTGGAACAGACCATAATCTCCCTGCGTATAGAACAGCCGCTTTTTGTCGAAGCCCGCACGCTGAAACTGGTGATCCACGTTGGTGGTGATCACGAAATAGTCCTTATCATTGAGCAGTGACAGTAGATTCTGATAAGCGGGCTTCGGAGCAGAGATATAACGGTTGAAGTAAATGTGTCTTGCCCAATACGCCCACATCACCTCAGGAGCCGCATTCATCACAACAAAGCCACCGGTATACATATCGTGAAAGCCGAATGTCTCTTCAAAATCGGAAAAATACCGTTTGAACAGATCCCCGGCGTAAGTAAAGCCCGCCGCCGTGGAGAGTCCGGCGCCTGCTCCAACAACGATCGCATCCGCTGTTTCGAGTTCCTTCTTCAGCCTTGCAAGCTGTTCCTCACGGGTCCCGATCCCATGGGAAACGCGAAGGTCATAAGTACGCACGGCAAGAAGGCCTTTTTGTATCGATTCCAGATAGCCGTTTGGCTGATTATTGTAATAGTTCTTCATAGTATGCTTTGTCCTCGTCTTTGAACACATTGAAAATCACCCGGTCGACCTGTCCTGTGTGTTCATCCAGCCATTTGCTTACGGTTTTGACCGCAATTTCCGCTGCCCGCCGATTCGGAAAGCGGAATACGCCCGTTGAAATACAGCAGAAAGCCACGCTACGCAACCCGTTCTCGGCGCAGAGGTCAAGGGTGTTCCGGTAGCAATCCGCCAGATCCTGTTCCAGCGCCTTTGTCAACCGACCCTCAACGATGGGACCGACGATATGGATGATCTTCTTCGCCGGAAGGTTATAGCCGTCCGTCAGCATGGGGACAGCGGTAGGCTGCTCATAGTCTCTACCGTATTTAATCCGCAACTGCTTCATTTGACGATTGCACTCTGCTCGCAACTGCACTCCGGCAAAGGTATGGATGCAGTTATCAATACAGGTATGCATCGGGACGAAGCATCCGAGCATCTGCGAATTGGCGGCATTCACGATGGCGTCAACAGCAAGACGGGTTATATCGCCCTGCCAAATAGAAAGCCCGTCTCGTATCACGGGGATATCCGAGAGCTCGACAATTCCGTTTTCACGGATACGCTCCCTCAGGTATTCATCCTGTACGGCCAGTACCGAATCGTCCAGCTTCTTGGGCATGCGAATGTTCATCAGAGAGCGCAGGATTCGTCTTTTGCCCTCGTTATCCTCCGGCGTCTGTAAATCCTTATATTGAACAGAATCAGCCTTAAACGCTTCAACCAGCGTGTCAAGCCGCTGCTCCTGTGTCATTTTCTCAGTCATAATGCTGCCTTCTTTCTACCGCTCCCACAGGGCATGCCTCTATGCAGTTTCCGCAGTGCAGGCAGTGCTCCTGTTCGATCACGTGAGGAACGCTGTCTGTGACAATACAGCTTTGAGGGCAAACAGCCGCACAGCTTCCGCAGCTATGCAGGCGTCGGTAATGAAGTATCCTTCCGGTTTCTCTGATGCTCCCCCAAAGGTGAAGGAGGCTCGTTCAATCGGCTTTTTTGAAAGATCAAACCACTCGCCGGTGCCTTCATAAACCTGAAAGACGGTCAACGCTTTCATGGAGTCCTCCGTCGGATAAATCTCCTTCATGTATGGATTCTTCGCAAACAGCGCCGGTATTCTTTCATACCCAAGCTCACGCACCTTGCCCCGGATCGACACTGCCACGCTGCTCATCGTATCCTTGCCTTTCATAGCGGTCAGCGCAAGAAAACCTTTCTTGATGAGCCGGTCATAGAAACCCTTGCCCTTCGCCGTCAGAAAGTATAGGCTGTTTTCATCACAATCCATCATGTCAATGGCGGCGGTGACCGGCAAACCATCATTGTCCACCGTGGCAACGATGGTCGTGTGGATTTCATTTACAATGAAGGATAGGTAGTCTGCTGTCTTCATAAACTTGCCTCCTGTAAAAGGCTCCGGAAGAATACTATCCTCCGGAGCCTTTGCTTTCGTGCTCCTTTGCCAGAAGCTCAGTCATTCCGCTGCGAAGATCGAGCAGCGTGTGTTTTCGCAATTCGTCCTCCATTGCGTCTTGAATCGCTTTCAGCTTGTCATCCAGCAATGCATGGATATTCCTGCCCACCGGACATTCGGGATTGGGACTTTCGTGGAAATGGAACAGATCTCCGTTTTCTACCGCTCCGATCGCCTCATACACATCGTAGAAGGTGATCTCCGACAAATCCCTCGTCAGTTCAATGCCGCCCGTGCCTCTTGCTACGGTGATCAGACCGGCGTTTTTGAGCTGCGTCAAAATCTTGCGTATGATGACCGGATTGGTGTTGATCGACCCTGCAAGAAAGTCGCTGGTGATTTTGTATTCATCCTTGAACACATCCACGCAGGTGAAAATGTGCAAGGCGATTGTAAACCTGCTTGAAATCTGCATAGCCATTCCTCCCAAAGAACATTCTATCACGGAACGACTGTAATTTCAACGGTTACATTAGAATTTGCCATTCTGATTCTGCCAGGTCTCCTTGGCAGCAATGGTTTCCATGACGTCCCAGTGCTCGGTGACCTTGCCGTTTTCAACGCGCCACAGATCATAGTAGGAAGTGGGAGCGCCGCCGAAGGTGCCCTCGGAAACTGCCAGCACGTAGTTGCCCTGCGCCAGAACCTGATGGATCGTAGCATAGATCATCTGAATGCCCTGCTCAGCCAGAGCACCCAGCGCAGCGCCGAGACCGGAGAGCCCGTCGGCAATGCCGGTGTTGTGCTGAATGTAGGTGTCGCCGTCGAAGTAGGTGGGCGTCTTTTTGGGAGACTTGCCCTGCATCACATCATGCAGGAAGTTCTTGATGATCTCACGGTTTTCCTCGGTCTTGTTCAGATCCTCCAGCTTGTCGTAGCCGTCGATCTGGGTGTGACCGGAGGGATTGGGCTCGGCCTTCGCAGCGAGATTGTCCCAGTGCTCGGCGATCAGCCCTTCCTCATCAAAGCGGAAGATGTCGAAGGCGACCTGTTCGCCCGCGCCGGCGAAGTTGTAAACAGTCTGCAGGAAGACCTTATCGCCGTCCTCAAACGCACGGATGTTGTTGACAGTGGTCTTCACAGGAGCAGAAGCGAGCCAGGCAACGCTGCCCACAAAGGCATCACGGCCGGTGCCGTAAGCGAGATTGTGCTGGATGTAGCCCTCTGCCAGAAGAGAAGCCGCTTTTTCAGTGTCGCCGGTGGCGAAAGTGTTAATGAGGGCGAGAGCCTTTTCAATTTTAGTCATGGTAGAATTCCTCCAAAAACATATTTGATGTAACCACCGAGGTTTCATCTTGGCTGCAGTATAGCACGCTGAAGATGTAATGTCAATAGTTACAACGAAATTTTTCCGGAATTTTTATGGTGATATATCCATCCTTTGAAGTGGAAAGAGGAGAAGTATATTGCCCACAGCAGGGAAAGTATAAAGAAAGCCGAAAACCCTTGTAAACAAAGGCTTTCGGCGTTTCTTCTGGCACCCACGAGAGGATTCGAACCTCCGACCTGCCGCTTAGGAGGCGGCCGCTCTATCCTGCTGAGCTACGTGGGCGTGTCATCCCGTATATTTTAGCCTCCCCGGAAGGAAAAGTCAAGGACTTTCTTCCCGGGGAGGCGTTTTCATGAGCCGCGGCCGTTTTGCAGACCGTGGAACAGACGCTGCTGCGGAACGCTGCGCTGATCCTTGGCCCGGGCTGCTTACTTCTCGATCATGCAGGGCTCCCAGCAGGCGGGGGCCTCCAGATCCATCAGCTTCAGCAGGGTGGGGGCCACGTTGGCCAGGCCGTAGTGCCCGTCCTTGAAGACGTGCTTCTCGTCGGGATCGTAGATGATGAAGGGGACCGGGTTCAGGCTGTGGGCGGTGCGGACGGAGGTCTTGCCCTTCTTGGTCTCCAGCATCTGATCGGCGTTGCCGTGGTCGGCGGTGACGCAGACCACATAGCCGTACTTGTCGGCGGCCTCGATGATCCTGCCCACGCCGGCGTCCACGGCCTCCATGGCGGTGATCACGGCCTCTATGACGCCGGTATGGCCCACCATATCCCCGTTGGGGAAGTTGCAGCGCAGGAAGTCAAACTTCTTGGAGGCCATGTTCTCCACCATCTTTTCGGTGATCTCCTCGGCCTTCATCTTGGGGGCAAACTCAAAGGGAATGATGTCGGAGGGAATCTCCTCGTAGACCTCCAGGCTTTCGTCCACCTTGCCGGAGCGGTTGCCGTTCCAGAAATAGGTGACGTGGCCGAACTTCTGGGTCTCGGAGAGGGCGTATTCCCGGACCCCCGCGGCGCAGAGCACCTCGGTCAGGGTGTTCTTGATGACGGGGGGCTGAACCAGATAGTGATAGGGGATCTTCAGATCGCCGTCATACTCCAGCATACCGGCAAAGTGCACGCCGGTGTAGCCCGGCCGCTCAAACTTGTCGAAGTCCTTGCGGTCAAAGGCCAGGGAGATCTCCTGGGCCCGGTCGCCCCGGAAGTTGTAGAGAATCACGGAGTCGCCGTTCTCGATGCGGCCCACGGGCCGGCCGTCCTTGGCGATGACAAAGGCGGGCAGATCCTGGTCGATGGCGCCGGTCTCGGCGCGGTAGGTCTCAATGGCCTCCCGGGCGCTGGCAAACTGACGGCCCTCGCCCAGCACGTGGGTCTTCCAACCGGCCTCCACCATGCCCCAGTTGGCCTGGTAGCGATCCATGGTGATCTTCATTCTGCCGCCGCCGGAGGCAATGCGGTAGCAGTGCTCGGCGTCGGAGAGCTCCGCCAGCACGGCCTCGATCCGGTCGATGTACTCCAGAGCGGAGGTGGCGGGCACGTCGCGGCCGTCCAGCAGGGCGTGGACGCAGACGCTCTTCACGTCCTCTTCCCGGGCCTTCCGCAGCAGGGCGATGAGGTGGGAGATGTTGGAGTGGACGTTGCCGTCGGAGAGCAGGCCCAGGAAATGCAGGGACTTGCCCTTCTCTTTGCAGTTGCCGATGAGGTTCTTCCAGGTTTCAGATTCGTAGATGCTGCCGTTTTCAATGGACTCCTGCACCAGCTTGGCGCCCTGGGAGTAGATCTGGCCGCAGCCGAGGGCGTTGTGACCCACCTCGGAGTTGCCCATGTCGTCGTCGGTGGGCAGGCCTACAGCGGTGCCGTGCGCCTTGAGCCAGGTATAGGGGCAGCTGGCAAAGAGCCGGTCCAGGTTCGGGGTTTTCGCCAGGGCCACCGCGTCGCCGGGGCCGCCGTCGCCCTTGCCGACGCCGTCCATGATCACTAAAACAACAGGTTTTTTCATATCGGTATCCTCCGTCTGTAACAAATTTCGATCTATTTTACTACAATTGCCGCAAAAGTACAAGGTTTTTTTCAAAATAATCTCACGCCGTCCACAAATTTTGCCGTGATATGCCGCTCGTCCGCCAGGTAGACGGCCCGTTCCAGCCGGTCCCGCAGCCGCAGAGGCCGGGGCGTGGAGAGGCTGCTGTCGTCCAGCACCACCGCGTCCAGGGCAAAGCCGGGCTCAAAGCGGCCCACCTTCCCGAAGAAGGCGCCGCCCCCGGCGGTGGCCATCCAGAAGGCCTGCTCCAGACTCAGAGGCTTCACCTCCTGATCCGCCAGCCGCCAGCGCAGCTTGCTGGCCTGAATGGCGTGGGTCATGGCCCGGAGCATGTTTTCGCTGCTGCCCCCCGCTAGGTCGGAGGCCAGGCCAACCCGCAGCCCCAGGCTGAGATAGCGGGACACCGGCGCCACGCCGGAGGCCAGATTCATGTTGGACTCGGGACTGTGGGCGATGAATACCCCGTTGCGGCGGATCAGCTCCAGCTCTTCCTCGCCGGAGTGGACGCAGTGGGCCATGATGCAGGGGTGATCCCCGCCGAACATGCCGAAGCGGGCATAGGCGTCCCCGTAATGCGCCGCGTCGGGGGAGAGCTCCCGCACCCAGGCGATCTCCCCGTAGTTCTCGCTGAGGTGACTTTGGGTGGGCAGCGCGTACTTCCGCTGCAGCTCCTTCAGCCCCCGCATCAGAGGGTCGGAGCAGGTGGGGATGAAGCGGGGGGTCAGAATGGGTTTCGTATGGGCAAAGCTCTGAGCTTGGAGGATCCACTCCTCGGTATCGCGCAGGGCGCTTTGCGCGTCCGGCTCCCGGATATAGTCCGGGCAGTTCCGATCCATGTTCACCTTGCCCACATAGCAGCGCAGACCGGAGGCCTCCAGCTTTTCCATCAGCAGCAGTGTCGCCTCCCGGTGGACGGAGGCAAAGACGGCGGCCCGGGTGGTGCAGGAGCGGCGCAGCAGGGAAACGAAGCCGCTGTAGGCCTGCTCGGCGTAGCGCAGATCGGAAAAGCGCGCCTCCTCCGGGAAGGTATAGCGCTCCAGCCAGTCCAGCAGCTCCATGTCCATGCCCAGCCCCCGGAAGCCGAACTGCGCCGCGTGAAGGTGCAGATCGCTCATCCCGGGCAGGATCATGCCGGTTCCGAAGTCCGTCACAGGCAGACCGGCGTACTGCTCCGGCACGAGGGGAAATACGCCCCGGCAGAGCCCCTCTGTCACCACGATATAGCTGTTCTCCCGACAGCGCAGCAGCTCCGGTCCAGCGCTGTCCAGAACCTGACCCTTTATGATAAAGTCCTTCATAAAAAGAACCCCCGTTGATGAAATCTATGCCCATTATACGGCAAATTCCGGGGAAAAGCAATCGAAAATCGGAGAAATACACAATTCCCTTCCTTGACAGAAGGGCCGGGTTCTGATAGGATTAGAGCAGAAAAACAAAAGGAGCTGATTCCATGCCGGAGAAGAAAAAACGGAAGTCCTTGCGGGTGCTGCTGCGGGTGGTATGCGCCTTTCTGGTGTTGGTGCTGCTGACAGCCGCTGCCTTTTTCATCATCCCCTTCACCGAGACGGTGGCCAGCGCCCCCGGGGCGGAGGCCTCGTCCTGGATGGCCTATCTCGACGACAGCCTGCGGCTCAATGAGATCGTGCTGCCCGGCACCCACAACAGCGCCACCCAATACTGCCAGATCGCCTTTCTGACCCGCTGCCAGGATCTCGGCATCCGGGAGCAGCTGGACGCGGGTTATCGCTATCTGGACATCCGCCTGGGTCTGGAGGGGGAGCGCCTGAAGCTGATGCACAGCTTCACCACCTGCCGGGTGGGCCCCATGCCCTGGGACGAGCCCCTGTATCTGGAGGAGGTGCTGGCCCAGTGCTACGCCTTCCTTCTGAGCAATCCTTCGGAGACGGTGGTATTCAACGTGAAGCAGGAGCACGGCGATGAGACGGCGGCGGAGTTCGCCCGGGCGCTGGAGGCCGTCATCCAAAAGGACGCGCGCTTCTGGTACACGGGAAACACGCTTCCCACCCTGGCGGAGGCCCGGGGCAAGCTGGTGCTGCTGCGGCGCTACGCGGACCGCAGCCTGCCTCCCCGGGCGGACTGCATGGGGATCAGCTGCGTCTGGCCCGAGCAGGACAACGACCAGGAAAGCGGCGAGCACCTGGAGCGGGTGGACTTCAACGACTGCGAGCTCTGGGTGCAGGACCGCTTCCATTACGCCACGGAGGAGAAATGGGAGGCCTTTCAGAAGGGCCTGCGGGAGAGCGCCGTTTCCCCGTCGGCCCTCTGCCTCCACTTTCTCAGCACCGCGGGCACCGCGAAATACGGGCATCCCTGGCAGTACGCCAAGGAGCTGAATCAGCGCTTGCTGGAGCTGGACCCGTCGGAGCTCCGGGGCTGGATCATCGTGGACTTTGGAGACGACAGCATCGCGGCCCACATCCGTTCCGCCAACTCCGCTTTGCGGGAAAGTCAGGAGAATGCCGCGAATAACGGTTGACACGGCGGCGCTTTTCTGATAAGATCGAAACAGATAGATCCCATGACCTGAATCCGACCATACAAGGAGGTACCCGCCATGAGTCTGTTATCCAAGCTTCTGAAGGGCAAAAAGCCCAGCCTTTCCGACGTGGTGGAGCTGCTGCAGGGCAAAGAGGAGAAGCCGGACCCCGTCCAGCCTGCCCGCCCGGTCAACTGGCCGGCGCAGCCCGAGGCTTCCGCCTATGCCGAGGAGACCCCCATCGGCCGCTCCTGGGGCGTCAAATTGCCCAACGAGCCCAATCAGTACAACTTCCCCGGCAGCTATCTGGAATACTTCCAGGACATTTTCAACCGGGACTTTGCCGCCTACCGGGTGACCCGCAGCGCCAACCCCCGCTCCGACAAGACCACGGTTTACACCTTCTATGAAGGCGCAAGGGTGGTGCTGGTGGTGGAGATCATGTCCCGCCGCGGGGATCTGCAGCAGCTCCGCCGGGACTGCGCCCGCAGCCGCACGCCCTATCTGCGCTTCTACTACGACAAGGAGGGCTGGTGGAACGCCCGCTCCTACGTGGTGCGCCGGATCCGGGAGGCTCTGGGCGCCTGATACCGGTATTGGATTCGCCCAAGACCCCGCGGGCCGAGAGCTCGCCCCAAAAACTGAAAAAAACAGGAAGAGAACGCTGGGAAACCTGCGCCTGCGGCGGACCCGGCACGGGCTTTTTGCGGCTTCGCAGGCAGCCTGCCCGTGTACGGTCTGGTACTTCCCGAAATTATTCGGGCTTTAATGCTTTCTCTTCCTGTTTTTTATGATGCTCTGACGGAGGACGCCCCCATGTCCCTTCTGAACGCCATCTCGCAGCCGGAAATCTGGGAAGCCTACTACGCCTACAAATGCAGCCTGTGCTGCGGGGCCGCAGAAGCAAAGCGGCTCCGGGCCTACATCGACGCGGGCGCCTATCTGCCGGTCTGGGAAGCGATCCGCAGGGGAGAGGCCATGCCCCTGCCCCGGCGGGCGGTGATCTCCAAGCTCCACGCCGAGAAAAAACGAGTGGTCTACATCTACCCCGAGCCGGAGAATACGGTCTTCAAGCTGCTGACCTGGCTGCTGCTGCGAAGCTGCGACGAGGGCTTTGCCCCCGGGCTCTGGTCCTTCCGCCCGGGCCGCACGGCCAAGGACGCCATCCGCGCCCTGCGATCCGTGCCGGGGCTGGAGGGCATGTACGCCTATAAGCTGGATATCAGCAACTACTTCAATTCCGTGCCGCCGGAGCGCTTTTTGCCCCTGCTGGAGCAGACCCTGGCCCCGGACCCCGCCCTCTACGCCTTCCTGGCGGGGCTGTTGCGGGAGCCTGCCGTGCTGGAAAAGGGGGAGCCCCTGCTGGAGCAGAAGGGCATCATGGCGGGGACGCCCCAATCCGCCTTCTATGCCAATCTCTATCTGGCGGAGCTGGACGCGGAATTCCATCGGCGAGGCGTGATCTACGCCCGCTATTCCGACGACATCATCCTCTTCGCCTCCGACGAAGAGGAGCTGGAGGCCCATGCCGCCCGACTCCGGGCCGCGCTGGCGGAGAAGGGCCTGCAAATCAATCCCAAAAAGGAAGCGCGCTTCAGCCCCGAGAGCGGCTGGACCTTCCTGGGCTTTTTCTGCAAGGGGGACCGGGTGGACATTGCCCCCGCCACCCTGGACAAGCTGAAGGCCAAGATGCGCCGCAAGACCCGGGCCCTGGCCCGCTGGCGGGACCGCAGCGGCCGCAGCGGCGTCCAGGCCGCGGCGGCCTTTATCCGGGTCTTCAACCGGAAGCTGCTGGAGAGCCCCGAGGACCGGGAGCTCAGCTGGAGCTGCTGGTTTTTCTCCGTCATCAACACCGCGGACTCCCTGGGCGTCATCGACCGCTACGCCCAGGACTGCCTCCGGGTGCTCATCAGCGGAACGCGCACGAAGGGCCGCTATCGGGTCCGCTACGGAGAATTGAAAAACCTGGGCTACCGCAGCCTGGTTCACGAGTATTACGCCCATCAGAAGGCGGAGGCAGAGCGCGCCGCCGGGACTTGAAGGGGACGAGATTCGATGTATTACGTTCTTTCCGACCTCCACGGCTGTTACGATCTGTATATGGCCATGCTGGAAAAAATCAGGTTCTCAGACCGGGACACCCTCTTTTTCCTGGGGGACGCCGCGGACCGGGGGCCGAAGGGCATCGAGATCCTGGAGGATCTCCGGGACAGAGCCAACGTGATCTGCCTGCTGGGCAATCACGAGGATATGTTCCGCCGAACCGCCTGGGGCTGGGGCAGGCAGCTGAGCCCCCCGGACCGGGAGGCCTGGGAGCGATGCTATCAGAACTGGACCGGGCGCAACGGCGGCCTGGTCACCTGGGAGGCCTGGCTTCGTCTGCCGGAGGAGCGTCGGCTCCGTCTGCTGGAATGGATGGACGCGCTGCCCTGGTATTATGAAATCGCGCTGAACGGGCGGGCCTTTCTCCTGGCCCACGCCGGGGTCGGGCGCTATCAGAAGGAAAAGCGGCCCGAGGACTGCGTGCTCCATGACTTCATCTGGGAGCGCATGGACTACAGCAAATGCTATTATCGGGAGAAATACCTGGTGACGGGCCACACCCCCACCGGCTTCATTGAGCCCGGGCTGAACAACCGGATCTACACCAAAAACAACCACATCGCCATAGACTGCGGAGCCGTCTACACCGGCACCCTGGGCTGCGTCTGCCTGGACAGCCTGGAGCAGTTCTACGTCAGCTGAGCTGTCGGGCAGCAGCGCGCAAAAAGAAAAAGGAAGCGAATTGACTTGAATCATGATCTGACCACCGGCAAGGCCGGGGGGGTACTCTGGCGCTTTTGCCTGCCGTTGTTCGGAAGCGTACTCTTCCAGCAGCTCTATAATATCGCGGACTCCCTGGTGGCGGGGAAGCTCATCGGGGAAAACGCCCTGGCCGCCGTGGGCAACAGCTACGAAATCACCCTGATACTGATTGCCTTCGCCTTCGGCTGCAACATCGGCTGCTCCGTGGTGGTTTCCACCTTCTTCGGGGCCGGCAACCACAGCTGCGTCAAATCCACGGTTTCCACCACCATGATCGCCAGCGGGGCGCTCTGCCTGCTGCTGATGGCGGCGGGCCTGCTGGGGGGAGAGGCCCTTTTGCGGCTGATCCATACCCCGGAGGAGCTGATGGCGGACTCCCTGCTGTATCTGCGCATCTACGTCCTGGGCCTGCCCTTTGTGTTCTACTACAACATCGCCACCGGCATCTTCTCCGCCCTGGGCGACTCCAAAACCCCCTTCTGGTTCCTGGCAGCCTCCTCCACGGCCAACGTGGTGGTGGACCTGCTCTTTGTGGGACTGTTCCGGATGGGGGTGGCCGGCGTGGCCTGGGCCACCTTCCTCTGCCAGGGGGTCAGCTGCCTGCTGGCGCTGACGGCGGTTTTCCGCCGCCTGGGGGCCATGAAAACCGACTCGAAGCCCCGGCGCTTTGACCGCGGGATCCTGGTCCAGTTTTTGCGCATCGCCGTGCCCAGCGTGATCCAGCAGAGCTTCATCTCCGTGGGGAACATCGTGATCCAGCGGGTCATCAACGGCTTCGGCTCCGGCGTCATCGCGGGCTATGCCGCGGGGGTCAAGCTGAACAATCTGGTCATCACCTCCTTCACCACCCTCTGCAACGGCATCTCCAATTTCACCGCCCAGAACATCGGCGCCGGGAAGCGCGCCCGGGTCCGGGAGGGCTTCCGGGCGGGCATCAAGATCATCTGGATTCTGAGTCTGATCTTTGCCCTGCCCTACTTCTTCCTGGGGGAGAGCTTGGTGCGCTTCTTCATCGACGAGCCCACCGAAACGGCGGTGCGCACCGGCGTGATTTATCTGAAGATTCTGGCCCCCTTCTATTTTGTGGTCTCCGCCAAGCTGGCCGCCGACGGCGTGCTCCGGGGCGCCAAGCGCATGAAGCTCTTCATGGTCGCCACCTTCACAGATCTGATCCTCCGGGTGGTGCTGGCCATTCTCCTCTCCAAAACCGGCCTGGGCTCCACCGGCATCTGGTGCGCCTGGCCCATCGGCTGGACCGTTGCCACGATCCTGAGCCTCCGCTTCTGCCTCAGCGGCCCGGCGAAAAAAGAATAAACGCCCCGGCGCCTCCCTGCCCCCGCAGGGAGGCGCCGCGTTATAATAGCCCGACAAATCCGAAGGAATTCCGGAAAAATACTTTTAAAACATACAGAAATATGTTATAATATTCCAAAATGTGCCTGCAGGTTCTGCGGGGAAGGGGAGGGGGCGCGGCTGTGCGCTTATATATGCTGGATTCCAATACGCTCACCCAGGCGGACCTGGAGCTGGTTCGCTGGCGCTTTCCCGCCCGCTATGCCCGGGCCTGCCGGATGCGGCGGGAGGAGGACCGCCGCAGCGTCATCGGCTCCGGGGTCCTGCTGCATCGGGCCCTGGGGGTGGAGCGGGAATCGAGCCTGGGCTGTACCCCGGCGGGCAGGCCGTATCTGGAGCAGGGCCCCGTCTTCAGCCTGTCCCACAGCGGGGGCCGCTGCCTGCTGGCGGTGGGGGAGGGGCGCCGGGTCGGAGTCGACCTGGAGCGCCTGGACCCCGACAATCTGAGCGCCGCCCCGGCGGCTCTGGGTCCGGCGGAGCTTGCCTGGATCCGGGAGGAGCCGATGAAGCGCTTTCACATTCTCTGGACCCGGAAGGAAGCCCTATATAAGGCCTTGGGGGGCTATACCGACCCGAAGCAAATACCCGCTCTGGAGGAGGAGCTGCCCCCGGGCCTGTCCATCCGGAGCGCGATTTTCGAGGGCTTTGCCCTGAGCCTGTGCGCGGACGAGAAGCTCAGCGGGCTGGACCCCGCTATTATCAAAACAATCTGAATCTGGAGGGATGTCTATGAATCGCTATCCACTTTCCAAAACGGAATACGGCGTCTACGTGGAGCAAATGACCGCCCGGAACACCGCCTACAATAACCCGTTCACGATCCGGCTGCCGGAGGGCGTGGATCTGAACCGGCTGAAGGCGGCCATCGCCCAGGTGCTCGCCGCCCACCCCGTTCTGCGAACCGGCTTCACCCAGGATGAGAACGGCGAGGTCTGCAAGTATCTGCGCCGGGAAGCCGAGGGCCCGGAGATCCCGGTGCTCTGGGCGGAGCGCTTTGAGCTTCGGGACTATGTGAAGCCCTTCGACCTGGAGCGGGATCTGCTCTGCCGCTTTGCCGTCATCGTGACCCCGGCGGAAAAGCTGCTCTTCCTCGACGTCCACCACGTCATCTTTGACGGCCTCTCCTTCGGCATTCTGACCCGGCAGATCGACGAGGCCTACAACGGCCTGCCCGTGGAGCCGGAGCGCTTCAGCGCCAACGATTTTGCCCTGGAGGAGCGGGAGCGGCTGGCCTCGGCTGCCTATGCCGAGGCCCGGGACTACTATCTGAAGCGCTTCGAGGGGGTGGAGACCGCCACCCAGCTCTACGAGGACGCCAACGCGCGGCCTCACGAGGCCAAGGTGCTGGATTACCCCATCAAGGCGATGAGCGCCCAGGCGCTGAAGGACTTCGCCCGACAGCAGGGGGTGAAGCTCAGCACCCTGTTCAACGCCGCCTTCGCAATCCTGCTCTCCAGGCATACCAACAGCAAGACCGTGGTGTATTCCACAGTGCACCACGGCAGAGATCAGCGCCTGAGAGATACCGTGGGTATGTTTGTAAAAACCTACCCGGTTCTGGCGGATCTTACCGACGATAAAAGCCCCGCGGAGCTGCTCCGGGAGCTGGATCGACAGATTGATCTGAATCGAAAACACGGACTCTATTCCTTCGCGGACTTCTGCGCCGAGACGGAGCTGCGGCCCAAGGTCCTGTTTTCCTATCAGGGGGATATGCTGCCCCGGATTTCCTTCTGCGGCGGCGAGACCACCCCGGTGTATTATGCCGCTCCGGACGCCAAGGAGGAATTTGAATACACCGTGTGGCGGGCCGAGGGCGTCGTCACCCTGCGGGCGGTGTACCCCATGGACCGGTATCACGACGAGGTGGTGCAGGCCATGCACGAGAGCTTTGAGAAGATCCTGCTGGAGCTGACCCGGGTGGAACGCCTTGCCGACGTGGATCTGCTGGCCCCGGCCCAGCTGGAGCGGCTGGAGGCCGCCAACCGCAGGGAGAAAGCGCTGGACTGCGGCGACGTGGTCACCCTGTTCCGGCAGCGGGCGGCGGAGCAGCCCGAGCACGAGGCCGTGGTCTGCGGAGATACCCGCCTCAGCTATGGGGAGCTGGATCGGCTCAGCGACGCCCTGGCGGCCTTCCTGGCCGGAAAGGGCGTGGGCCGGGAGGACGTGGTGTCCATTCTGATCCCCCGGGGGGTCTATATGGCGGCCGCCCCTCTGGGCGTGCTGAAATGCGGGGCGGGCTACCAGCCCCTGGACCCCAGCTATCCCCCGGAGCGGCTGGAATTCATGATCCGGGACGCCGAGGCCAAATACCTCATTGCGGAGCGGAGCCTCATGGATCGGGTGCCCGGCTATACCGGCCCCGTGCTCTATACCGACGAAATCCCAACCCTGCCCCCGGCCCGGGCCCCTGAGCAGGACTACGATCCCGCCCAGCGCTTCATCCTGCTCTACACCTCCGGCTCCACCGGCGTCCCCAAGGGGGTCATCCTGGAGCGGGGGAATCTGGCCGCCTTCTGCGGCTGGTTCCGGGACTACTACCGGCTGAGCCCGGAGAGCCGGGCGGCGGCCTACGCCAGCTTCGGCTTCGACGCCAGCATGATGGACACCTGGCCCACTCTGAGCGCCGGCGCCGCTTTGCACGTCATCCGGGAGGAGATCCGCCTGGACATGCTGGCCATCCGGGACTATTTCCAGACCCACAAAATCACCCACAGCTTCATGACCACCCAGGTGGGCCGCCAGTACGCGGAGCTCTTCCCGGAGGCGGAGTACCCCAAGTACCTCACCGTGGGCGGCGAGCGGCTGGTGCCTGTGGAGCCCCCCAAAACCTACGGCCTGTATAACGCCTACGGCCCCACGGAGTGTACCGTGTTTGTGAACCACTACCCCGTGGACCGGCTCTATGAGCGGATTCCCATCGGCCCCGCCCTGCCCAATCTGCGGCAGTACGTGGTGGATGAGCAGCTGCGCCGGGTTCCCCTGGGCGTGCCGGGCGAGCTGCTCTGCGCAGGCCCCCAGGTGGGCCGGGGCTATCTCAATCGCCCGGAGCAGAGCGCCCGGGCCTTCCTGGACAATCCCTTTGACGCGGATGAGCGTTACCGCCGGGTCTACCGCACCGGCGATGTGGTCCGGATGCTTCCCGGCGGGGTGGTGGACTTCATCGGCCGCAGCGACGGCCAGGTGAAGATCCGGGGCTTCCGCATCGAGCTCAGCGAGGTGGAGGGGGTCATTCGGAAATTCCAGGGCGTCAAGGACGCCACCGTCCAGGCCTTCGACCAGGAGGGAGGCGGCAAGTTCATCGCCGCCTACGTGGTCTCGGATCAGAATGTGGACGTGGATGCCCTCAACGCCTTTATCCTGCAAAACAAGCCCCCCTACATGGTCCCCGCCGTCACCATGCAGATCGACGCCATTCCTCTGAACCAGAACCAGAAGGTGAACAAGCGGGCCCTGCCAGTGCCCCAGAGGAAGGCGGAGCGGCTGGTGCCGCCCAAAAATGAGACCCAGCGTCGGATCTTCGACTGCGCGGCCCGGGTCATCGGCTCCCGGGAATTCGGAGTCAACCAGGATCTGTTCTACGCGGGCCTGAGCTCCATCGGCGCCATCAAGCTGAACGTCCTGCTGGCAAAGGAATTCGGCATCCCCTTCACCATCGGGGATCTGAAGGCCAACAGCAGCGTGGAGGCCCTGGAGCGCTTTGTCCAGAGCAGCGAGGCCGCCCAGGAGTACGAGATCCTCTCCGATTACCCCCTCACCGAGACCCAGAACGGCATTCTGGTGGAGTGCATCGCCAAGCCCGGCTCCACCGTCTATAACATTCCCTATCTCTTCAAGCTGTCCCCGAAGGTGGAGCTGCCCCGGCTGAAGGCGGCGCTGGAGCAGACCATCCAGGCCCATCCCTATCTGAAAATGCAGCTCTTTGTCCAGGAGGACGGGGAGATCCGGGTCTGCCGGGACGATCCCAAGCATCCCGTGGCGGAGCTCATCGAGACAGACCGCCTGCCGGAGCCCCTGGTGACCCCCTTCGAGCTGTTCAACAGCCCGCTCTACCGGATGCGGATCTACAAGACCCCGGAGGCCAACTACCTCTTCCTGGAGCTGCACCACATCCTCTGCGACGGCACCAGCGAGGCGGTGCTCATCGAGGACATCAACAGCGCCTACGCCGGCGCCGCCCTGGAGCCGGAGCGCTACACCGGCTTTGAGGCCGCCCTGGAGGAAAAGAAGGCCCGGCAGAGCGCGCGATACGAGCAGGCCAAGGCCTACTACCACAATCTCCTGGACGGGGCGGAGCACGACTTCCTGCCCCCCAAGGACCTTCGGGGCCGGGCCCCCGCCACCGGCGTTCTGAGCCTGAAATCCGAGCTGGACATGGCGGCGGTCAAGGCCTTCTGCCAGGAAAAGCGCTTCACCGTCAACGCCTTCTTCAACACCGCCTTCGCCCTGCTGGTGAGCAAGTACAGCTTCAAAAACGAGGCCCTCTACACCACCATCTACAACGGCAGAAACGACTCCCGCCTGTCCCGGGCCGTCACCATGCTGGTGAAGACCCTGCCGGTCTGCCTCCAGCTGGATGGGGAGCAGCCGGTGCAGGAGCTCATCGCCGCCGTGGGCCGTCAGCTCATGGACAGCATGAGCCACGATATCTACTCCTTCGGAGAGATTGCCCGGGCCTGCGAGATCCCCATGGATCTGATGTTCGTCTACCAGGGGGAGAGCTTCAGCTTCAACGCCATCTGCGGCGAGCCTGCCCAGGTGATTCCGCTGGATCTCAGCGACACCAAGGCCCCGATTTCCTTCTACATCTTCGAGGAGAAGGGGGTCGCGGAGTTCCGCTTCGAGTACCGCAGCGACCTCTATTCCGAGGCCTTCATGCGGGCCTTCTCCGCGTACTTTGAGCAGGCCGTCCGCAGCCTCATGACCAAGCGCCTGGTGAAGGAGGTCAGCATCCTCCCCGCCGCCGTGAAGGAGCGCATCCGGGGCTTCAACGCCACGGAGGGCCCCGTGCCGGAGACCACCGTGAACCGCATCTTCGAGGCGGAGGTCTTGCGCCACCCGGACCGGATCGCCGTCATCGCCCAGGGCGAAAGGCTGAGCTACAGAGAGCTCAACGAGCACGCCAACCGCATCGCCCACGCCCTGCTGCGGGCTGGGGTGCGGCCCGACGACATGGTGGGCCTCATGGTGCCCCGGGTGGTCTGGGCCTACGCCGGACGGGAGGGCATACTGAAATCCGGCGGCGGCTTTTTGATGCTGGCCCCGGATTACCCCGACGACCGGGTGCGCTACATCATCGAGAACTCCGAGGCGAAGCTGCTGCTCACCACCGCCCAGCTGGCCCGGGAGCGGGCGGAGCTGTTCCGGGCCTGCGGCCTGGAGGTGATGGTGATCGAGCAGCTGATCCAGAGCGATGAGACCGGCAACCCCGACCCCGCCGTCAAGCCCCACAATCTGGCCTACTGCCTCTACACCTCCGGCTCCACCGGCAAGCCCAAGGGGGTCATGATCGAGCACCACTCCCTGGTGAACTTCGTCACCGAGAACCCCCACAATCTCTATGATTATCTGCATCTGAAGGACGTCAGCGTCACGCTGAGTTTCGCGGCTCTGACCTTCGACGTCTCCGTCATGGAGCACACCACGGGGCTGTATACCGGCAAGACCGTGGTCATCGCCACGGAGGAGGAGATCCACAACCCCAATCTCCTGGCCCGGCTGATCCTGGAGAACCACGTGGAGGCCTCCTTCTTCTCGCCCTCCTACGTGAACAATCTGCTGGACTTCCCCGACGCCGTGGCGGCCCTGCGGAGCATGAAATCCCTGCTTCTGGGGGGCGAGGCTCTGCCCGCGCCTCTGTATAAGCGGATGCGGGATCTGGGCATCCGGGCCCGGATCATCAACGGCTATGGCCCCACCGAGACCACCATCTTCATCACCGCGGACAACGTCACCGACGAGCATATCACCATCGGCGGCCCCGTGGGCAATACCAAGCTGGCCATCTTCGACAAGTTCAACAACGAGCTGCCCCCCTACGTGCCCGGGGAGCTGATCCTCTGCGGCGACAACGTGGGCCGGGGCTACGTGAAGCTGGAGCAGATGAACCGGGAGAAGTACATCTCCTTCGAGGGCCTGCCCGCCTACCGCAGCGGCGACCTGTCCCGCTGGAGCCCGGACGGACGCATCCTCTTCATGGGCCGCATGGACAACCAGGTGAAGCTCCGGGGCCTGCGCATCGAGCTGGACGAGATCGAAAACGTCATGAACACCTACCCTGGCATGATGCGAAGCCTGGTGCTGGTGAAGGAATCCCAGCGGGAGGGCCAGTTCCTCTGCGCCTACTTCACCGCCAATGAGAAGCTGGATCCCAACGCCCTGAAGGCCCACATCAGCAAGAGCCTGGCCAAGTACATGGTGCCCTCCGTGTACATGCAGCTGGACTCCATCCCCATGAACAAAAACGGCAAGATCGACAAGAAGGCCCTGCCGGAGCCCGTCACCGAGAGCGTCCAGCGGGAGCTGAAGCGGCCCAAAAACGAGATGGAGCGGAAAATCGCCGCCATCTACGCCAAGGCCCTGGGCCACAAGGACATCGGCGTGGACGAGGACTTCTTCGAGAGCGGCGGCACCTCCCTGTCCGCCTCCAAGGTAGCCATGCTGGCCCTGTCCATGAACCTGTCCATCGCCTACAAGGACGTCTTTGACTATCCCACCGCCGAGGAAATGGCGAAGCATCTGGGGGCGGAGCCCGAGACGGCGGCGCCGGCTCCGGCCCAGGCCGCCCCCCGGGAGATCCATGAAAACGCCCTGCGCCGCAACGTGGCAGAGTACGTGGACGAGATTGCCGAGCGCCGGCCCCTGGGCCGGGTGCTGCTGACGGGCGCCACCGGCTTTTTGGGAGCCCACGTCTTCAAGAAGCTGCTGGAGCGGGAGGTGCCCACCGTGGCCCTGTGCCGGGCCGGAGAGCTGGACGAGAACACCCGCCTGCGGGCCATGATGGCCTACTACTTCGACTCCCCCCTGGATGAGGAGATCACCCGCCTGGTGAAGGTCTACGACGCGGACATCACCTCCGACGGCCTGGAGCGCCTGCTGGCGGCGGAGCGCATCGACACCGTCATCAACTGCGCCGCCTGCGTCAAGCACTTCGCCAAGGACGACATCATCGAGCGCATCAACGTGGAGGGCGTGAAGAAGCTCCTCGCCCTTTCCCGGGCCAAGCAGGCCCGCTTCATCCAGATCTCCACCCTCTCCGTGGCGGGGGAGGACGTGGACAACGCCATCGACCCCGCCTTCCGCCTGGGGGAGGACGCCCTGGACTTCGGCCAGGACATCTCCAACAAGTACGTCCACTCCAAGTTTATGGCGGAGCGGGCCGTGCTGGAGGCCATCGACAGCGGCCTGGACGCCAAGATCATCCGGGTGGGCAACCTGATGGGCCGCCAGTCCGACGGCGAGTTCCAGATCAACTCCGTCACCAACAGCTTTATCCGCAGCCTCAAGGCCTACCGGGTGCTGGGCTGCTTCCCCGTGTCCAGCTGCGACCAGACCGTGGACTTCTCGCCCATCGACGAGGTGGCCGAGTGCATCATGCGCCTGTCTCTGACGGATTCCGGCTTCACCCTCTTCCACTGCGCCAACGCCCACGAGGTCCAGATGGGCGACGTGATCGAGGCCATGAACCGCTACGGCTTCAAAATCGCCATCGTCCGGGACGAGCTCTTCCGGGCCAGACTCAACGAGGCGGCGGCGGACGAGAGCCGCAGCATGCTGGTATCGGGACTGCTGACCTATTCCTCCAGCGACAAGCGCCTGCGCCGCTACGTCAAGACCGACAATTCCTTCAGCGTCAAGGCCCTCTACCGCCTGGGCTACAAGTGGCCCATCACCGATGAAAACTATCTGCTGCGGGTCATCGAATCCCTGGATTCCCTGGGCTTCTTTGACCGGGACGACATCTGATCATGGAAAGGAGATACTGTCATGTCTGAAGCCATTCTGGAAACTGTATTCACCGAGGGGGAAAGCCTTCTCACCGTCGCCCCCGCCGGGCGGCTGGACACCGTCACCAGCGCCCATCTGAAGGAGCAAATGGCAGCCCATCCCACACGAGGCCGGGATCTGGAGCTGGATTTCACCCAGGTGGAGTACATCTCCTCCGCCGGGCTGCGTCTGCTGGTGGCCCTGCAAAAGCAGGTGAAGGCGGAGGGCCGCAGCATGGTGATCCGCAACATCAACGCCGTGGTCCGGGAGGTCTTCCGGGTCTCCGGCTTCAACAAGAGCTTCACGGTGCTATGAAGGTCTCCATCCGCAGCAAGCTCCTGCTGCTGATCGTCCTGCTGTCTCTGGCGATGATTCTCTCCTCCGTGCTGGTCTCCTCCCAGCTCTATGAGAACGCCCTGGAGCGGAATCACGAGGCCCTCTGCGCCGAGACCGCCGGGACCCTGTCAGACAGCCTCACCGGCAGCCACGTGGATTTTCTGCAAAGCTACCGGAGCAAGCTGGGCGCGATCTACGCGGAAAACCGGGCGCTGCTGGAGGAGGCCGCCGGGATGGAATTCGAGACCAATGACCGGCGGGCGGCCTTCTACGACAGTCTGACGGCGGATATCTTTCCCCCCAAGCAGGGCCTGGGCATGTCCTATGAGATGCTGGAGTTCAAGCTGGAGTACGAAGCCGTCTGCAGCGAGATGGATATGCTCTCCCTGTCCGGGGGCATGGATCTGGCCTCCCTGTTCTTCTACGACCCGGAGCGGGGCAATCTGGTCTACATGGTGGACCGGATGCCCGAGGGCTCCGTGCTCTATCACCATCCCGTGAGCGTGGCCAAGCCGGAGGACGAGACCCTGGCCGCCGCCCTGCAAAGCGGAAACGCCGTCACCTATGTGGAGGGGGCGGTCTGCCGCGCCCTGCTGCCGGTGCCGGGAACAGAGCGGGTTTTCATCCTCTTCGGGGAGCGGAACATGGATCTGCGGCACAGCGTCCGCCTGTTCTCCCTCTACGTGGGCTCCATCCTCCTGGGGGCCACCCTGATCATCGGGCTGGGCATGCTGCTCTTTGCGGACCGGCTCATTGTGCGAAACGTGAAAAAGCTCAGCCTCGCCGCCGAAGCCTTCACCACCGGCCTGGACAGGGGAGACCCGGAGCGGATCTCCGCCGGGGTGAAGGGCCGGGATGAGATCGGCCTCCTCTCCCAGCGCTTTGAGCGCATGGAGGACGCCATGCTGGGCTATCTGGCCAGCCTGGCGGACAAAACCGCCCAGGAGGAAAAGATGAAGGCGGAGCTGGACCTGGCCGCCCGCATCCAGGCGGAGTCCCTGCCCCGGGGGGGCCTGCGGACCGAAAACGCGGTGCTCACCAGCTTTCTCAAGCCCGCCCGGGAGGTGGGGGGAGACCTCTACGACTACTTCCTGCTGGACGAGAACCGGATGTTCTTCTGCCTGGCGGACGTCTCCGGCAAGGGGGTGCCCGCGTCCCTGTTCATGATGCGGGCCAAGGAGCTGATCCGGGCCCACGTCAGCAGCGACGACACCCTGCCTGAGCTGGCCTTCCGGCTGAACAACGAGCTCTGCGCGGGCAACGAGGAGAGCATTTTCATCACCGCCTTCTTCGGGGTTCTGGATCTGCGCAGCGGGAAGCTGAGCTGCCTCCGGGCGGGCCACGAGCAGCCCATGCTCCGCCGGGGCGGGGAGGTCGTCAGCGTCTGCCGGGAGTCCAACTCCGTTCTGGGGGTCTTTGAGGATATGCCCTTCCTGGCGGAGGAGCTGCGCCTGGAGCCCGGGGATCTGCTGCTGATGTTCACCGACGGGCTGAACGAGGGGATCAACCCCGCCCAGGAGGCCTTCGGCTATGAGCGGATTGCCGAAACCCTGAGGCGCTGCGGGGAGAAGCCCACCGAGACCCTCTACGAGGCCCTGCTGGACTTCTGCCAGGGGGCGGAGCAGTTTGACGACGTCACCATGCTGGCCCTCAGCCTGGAGAGCCCCAAAAGCATGGAGCTTGTAAAGCCCCGCTATGACGACATCAGCGCCGTCACGGATTTCGTCCAAGGCGCCCTGGCGGGCTGCGACCCGGACCGGCTGGCCCAGGTGGGGATCCTGGTGGACGAGATTTTGAACAACCAGATCAGCTATGCCTTCGAGGGGGTGGAGCGGCCCGTGATCCGGGTCAGCGTCAGCCTCCGGGCCGGGAAGGCGGAGCTCTGCTTTGCCGACAACGGCAGGGCCTTCGACCCCCTCCGGGACGTTACGGCGGAGGATCTGGAGCGCTCCGAGGGGGGCCTGGGCCTGGAATTCGTGAAGGCCTTCTCCGACGAACAGCGCTACGAGCGGGTCGGGGGCTTCAACCGGCTCTGGCTCACGAAGCGAATGCGGGAGGAAAAAAATCATGAAAAACTTCTCCGGAACGCCCTGCTTTTGTAATGTTTTTGTACGAAGCCCGATGTATAATCCGGGTGTAAACAGACAAAAGCCCAGCGCGTTGCCGCGTGAAGAAATGGAGGAGCAAATATGCCGCGAAATTTTACCAAGGACGAGCTTCAGCAGAAGCTGGAGCAGCTGCGCGCCCTGGATGCCCGGGGCCAGGGTCTGAAGAACAGACAATACCGCCGCATTCTGGAGAATGTGAGCAATTTCTTCAGCTGGGCCGCCCAGGGCCTGGAGCAGGAGCTGGAGCGGAATCATACCGACAGCAAAAAGCAGACGGAGCTTGCCAAGTACCTGCAGAAGGCCGGAGACGCCTTCCGGGATCTGACGGCGGACAACGTGCTGGAGGATGGGCCGGAGCAGCTGGAGGCGGAGAAAAACAGCAAATTCGAGGAAGCCATGCGTCTGCTGGCGGACCTGCCCCAGGTGATCCTGGATCGGGACGAAAACGGCGATCTGCTCTTTACCCATCTGGAGCGACACGGCGCCGCAGCCCTGGGCAAGCGCTATCGCCGGGGAGATCTGCTCTCTGAGCTTTCGGGGCTGGACGCCCTTCTGGGTCTGGACTTCGGCCCGGCCATGGAGCGGGTGGAGCCGGAGCTGTCGGAGGATAAGAAGGCGGAGCACCTGGCGAAGGGCCCCGTGCGCGACTTCCGGCAGGACCCGGACGCCAGAATGGCCGCCTCCCTGCTGGAGGGCTCCAGCGAAGTCATGGCCACCCTGGAGGATCTGATCCGGGTGGTTCCCAACCACAACGAGGAACGGCTTCTGCGGCAGAATATCCGCGCCCTGAAGTATACGGCCGACCAGGCCGCCGGAAGCACGGACCCCATTGCCATCCGCAGCGCGATCCTGCAGATGACCCAGCAGATCAAGCTGATCCGGGCCTGCTACGAGGCCCGGGGCTACGCCCCCGGGGAGATCCATCCCAGCGGAAGCCAGGAGAACGTGGTCTTCCCGCCGGACCCCGCCAAGATCAACCTGGACGACGCCGACGCGCTGCTGGAGCGCTATTTCGATGAGAGCAACCCGAAGGTCCAGGCGCAGATCAAGGCCCACAGCGAGGCCGCCACGCTGATTCTCCCCAAAAATGATTTCCTCCGCACGATCTATCATCTGAGCAGCAAAAGCCCGGACGAGGAGAACGTCAGCGCGGATTACGCCATGCTGAACGCCACCATCGAGCTGCTGGTGAAAATCGGCTTAGGGGTGGAAGACGACAATATCAAAAATGACCTGAGATACGTGATCACACCCCTGGCAAATATCCGAGAGATTATCACGAAGCGGGTAGACACAGAATGGAGTCACGAAGAGGTTTCGAGCCAGGCCAGGATTCTGCCCCAGCAGTGCCAATACTTCCAGCAGAATCTGGCGGACTTTGAGAAGTCCGCGGACGCGGAGACAAAGCGGAAGGTCCACGCCGTACTGGACCCCTTCCTGCGGCGCTTTGCCAATATGGACGTGACGGCGATCCACGAGTCCTTCCGGAACCGTGACATGGGCGCCGAAGGGGAGAAGGCGGATTGGGAGCTCCCCGGAGCGCAGGAGGAGGAGCTCCGGAACAACGCGGCCCCCGAGGGAGCCCAGCACTGCTACAGCAACGCGGAGCTCTACGCCACCCGGACCCAAATGCTCCCGGGCTTCTTTCAGCGGCTGGTGAAAAACAGCTTGAATGAGCTCAGCGCCCTGCACGAGGCCATGGCGGTCTATGACGCCGGCGGCGCGAAGGCCCACGTGGGCACCGAGCATGACAACTACATGAAATGGCTCAACGCCGTCAGAATGCGTATGGACTCCGGCATCAGCAGCCTGCGGCAGAACTTCGCAGCCGGGAAGAACAACGGCTTGAATCTCCTCCAACAGGAGCTGCTGCTGGAGAATCTGTACGGCTGCGCCGCCTTCTACCGGAATATCGCCAAGGCCGCGAGAAACTACACCGAAGATCAGCGGAGCTTTGTCAACGCCTGCAAGAAGATGGCTCAGACCCTGGAGGCGGCCCTTGAGAAGGCCGTGGAGCCCAACCGCCAGCCCGACGCCCTGCGGGCCTACGTGGCCTTCCACTCCGGACGGCACATGTTCGAGCTGGGCGAAGAGCAGAAGCTGAACGCCACCGCCAAGGTGGCCGGCGCCTACCAGTGGGCGGCGGAGAATCAGTACCGCCCCGGCATGAAGCTCAGCGTCTCCGACGTCAACAGCAAGGCCCTGGAGGTTCAGAAGGACGCCTGCTTCCGGGAGTACTATCGCGATCAGAAGGCGGCTCCCGCCCCTGACCCCGAGAATCCCCAGGCCGAGGCCAAAAATCCGGTGGATCAGATGCAGCTGAATCGAACCGTCAACTATTCCCGCCATTCCCCCCTGCTGAACGCCATGCGCAGGCCTCTGGTCTACTGCCTCAGCCGGGAGGAGAAGCTCAACGCCCTGAAGGAGCTGCGGAAGTACGGGGATATGCTGGACCACTGCTCCGGGGCCAGCAAGAAGTACAAGAATTTCTACTACAGCCTGAAGGATCTCTCCCTGCTGGACCTGGATCGGATGAACAGCGAGGAGCTGGGCAAGCGCCTGCAGGATATCTACGACAAGACCGCCCAGTATATGAAGGGCAAGCGGACGGTGAGCTGGTTCAAGGTCCGCCGGGAGCACTTTGAGCAGGCCCTGGACGTGCTTTCCGTCATTGACCGCTGCGGCCCCTACGGCCACCGCCTGGCGGAGCAGCAGATCCTGCGGACCAACAGCGTGCGCACCCACAAGCTCAGAAAGCAGCCCACCGTGAGTCTGAACAGCCGGAGCCCGGAAAAGCTGGCGGAGCGCCTGGCCCGCTGCCGGGGCATCGTGGCCACGGAGCAGTCCCGGGACATCATCGCCCTCATCGAAAAGCAGCTCCGGGAGAACAAGCTCACCAGAGCCAGCGAAGCCACCGACGCCGCCCGTCTTCCGGCCCTGCCCGGTGAGGTCCGGAGCAGCGTCAAGCTCAGCGATAAGCTGGCCCAGATCACAAGCTTCCTGGCGCAGGGCGGCTATCACTTCAGCGATTCCAACGCCCGGGTGCCGGAGATGCTGGCGCTGACCATCACCCCGGCCTACCGCAAGGACGGCGAGATCGTCCTGGATGAGGCCCAGTATCAGCGCAACGTCCGGGTCATGAAGCAGCATCTTGCCACCGCGGAGCTGGTGCGGGAGTACAGCGACCAGGAGAAGCGTACCAAGCTGCGGGACCATCCGAATGCAAACAAGTGCGGGCAGCTTCGGCAGGAGTTTAACGACAAGGAGCGTTCCATCAACGCCCAGATCGAGGCCATGGACCAGCACGAGCGCGGCCTGGTGTGGAAGCTCACCGACAAGGAGCTCCAGGAGCTGATGCGGAAGGAGCATCTGCTCGTGACCAAGGAGCTGGAGGAGCGGCAGAGCCGGGAACGGGAAAATGCCCAGCTGAAGTCCAAGCGGGACGAATTCGGCTTCAACGAGGCCCTTCCCCAGAACAACAGCAAGGAAGAGCCCCAGGCCGGCACCCTCAACAAGCTCCGCAAGGAGATGGGGCTGGATCAGAAGACGGAAAAGACCAAGACCACCCAGGAGCTCAAAGATGAGCTCAAGGAGATCAAGGGTCTGAACGTCTGACAAAAAACACCGGGGCGGAGGGCAAAGCCCTCCGCCCCGGAATCGAAGGACAAGGCGCGGGATCGAGAAAGCTCGATCCCGCGCCTTGTCCTTATGCTTTGTAAGCCGCGCTGCGGAGCTGGGCCTTCCGCCCGGCGAGGGTGAAGCTCCGGGGCGGCTGACCCGGCAGGACGCAGTACATTCCCGCCCGCAGCCGGGGATTTTGGGCAAAAAAGGTCTCCGGGTATTCCGGCCTGTTCCAGAGGTGCATGGGGGTATAGCATGCGATCTCCGCCTGGGAGAGGTAGGCTGTGATGCTGAGCTTCGCAGCCTCCGGGAAGCGGGGATCCATGGGCAGCATGGCGTAATCGATGTGGGTGTTTTGCAGGGGAGAGATGCAGTCGAAAAACGCCGATTCCGCTCCCCGCCAGGGGAAGAGGTCGCCCCCGTGGAAGAAGCACAGCCCGTCCAGCTCCACCAGAAAAGCCACGCCCAGGTCTGTGGACTCCAGCGCGTGTACCTGGCCGCCCTCGATCTCCAGCCACTGCCCGGCCCGGAAACAGCTGAGACTGTCCGCGCAGATCTCCGGCAGCTTTTCCAGCTCCTCGTTGAGCCCCTCGTCGGAATAGTCGTAGCCCAGGTAGATGCTCACATCGGGAAAGCGCTTCGCCAGATTCAGCAGACTCTGGTTGAAGTGATCCGGGTGCGTGTGGCTGATAAAAACGTGGAGGGGCTTGTCCCGGCGAATGGGCGGCAGAATCCGGCGATACCAGTCAAAGAGCAGGGTAGCGGCAGGGGTCTCGATCAGAAAGCCGCTTTGATCCGACTGACAGATCCGAAGGCTGTTTTCCGCCACCGGGGCGGCCTCCGGCCCATAGGAGAGGGAGGCGTAATAGCGTTTTCCCCGGTACCAGACCATATCATAGGGCAGATATCCCAAAAGCTCCACGAAGGGGGGAGAGGGCTTGTCCCAATATTGCTTGTCATTTTCCATGCTGTGCCTCCCGTCAGCTGTTGTTCTGGCCGGCCGCCCGCCGCAGATCCGCCAGACAGTCCGGGCAGAAGCAGCTGTCCCGGCGATCCTCCTCCAGAGAGAAGTCCAGAAGCTTCTTCAGGGTCCCGGCCTGGCGCATGGAACAGCCGGGGCAGACGCAGTGGGTGCCGAACTGGTTTTCCGTGTTGGCCCGCTTGGGATCTGCGGCCAGACCCAGGGCGTGACCGATCTCATGCCGTAGAGTCCGCCGGACGCAGCGCAGCCGCTCCTGGGAACTCAGAGACTCATAGTAATACATACTGCAAACCGCCGTGCGGGCCGAGTGGTTGGCTGCCCCGAAGCACCAGGACAGCTTTTGGGAGCTGAGGCAGAGCTCCCGCCCCGTAAAGAGCAGGATCGCCCGGGCGTCCTTCTTGTACTGGGCCAGAGATTTCAACCGCTGCAGAATCACGCTGGCGTCGTATCTGCCGCTTTCCTGCCGGGTGCCCTCGCTGTAGCTGTCCATGTTCTTGCGGATGCCCTCCGCTCTGGGATTTTTCCCGTCACCGGTAATCTCCAGGGCAAAATCGGGAAATACAGCCCGGGTATCGGCCACGGCCCGGGAAATGCACTCCTGCTGGGCCGGGCTCAGAGAGCTGTCAAAGACGATGTGGACGATGCCCTTTTGCCGGGACTCCGGCACCAGAGCCGGGGCGGCCTTCACCGGGGCCGGATTCCCCGCCGCGGGGGTCTGGGGCTTTGCCGGGGCCGTTGTCTGCTTTGCTGTACGCTTTGCGGCATCCTCTTTGCCGCTGCTCTGCCGGATTGTATCCGCCAGGGCGGAGATCACGCCGTCGCTGGCCGTGCGAATGTCCTGAATGTTCCGGATCTCCGGGGCTGCACGCGCAATGGCGTCCCAAATAACAGAAAAGCGTTGTGAATAGATATAGTGGATTGCGGCTTCTCGCTCCGCGGGGGAGAGGGAAATACTGTCACGCTTCTGTGCTGCGGGCTTCGCCGCCGGAGCAGCGGGCTTCGCCGCCGGAGCAGCGGGCTTCGCCGCCGGAGCTGCGGGCTTCGCCGCCGGAGCAGCTGCTGTTGTTTGCACCGCAGCCTTCTGCAGCCGCTTGCCCTCTGTCTCCTCCCATTCCTGCCGGGGCGTTTTGGCGCACATGGGGCTCAGATTGCCGTTGTCATCCATGCGGTACATTCTGCAGTTCTGCAAATCACCCCATTTGGAGAACAAATCGTCTTCATCGGGGCCCAATCGGAATTCGGCGGCGTGCTTGTCATAGAGCGGGGAGTTCAACAAATCTGCGTAATTCCATTTTTCATTGTCGGGGAATACCTGGATCAGATCCGGGCAGATCACCTTCCCATCATAAATGAATCCGTTAAAGACATAAATCGATTCCCAATTCGTTTTGGAGGGAATCCGCTCTTCCCGGTAGATGTATTCCTTGATTTTGAAAAACAAGCTCAGGTCCAGCTTTGCGCCGTTGCGGCCCGGCACCTCCAGGGTTCCGTGCTCGTTTACCAGCAGCGGCCCCCCGAGCACGAAGCAAAAGGGGCGGAGCCCCTTCTGGATGGGCTTCATCCAGGATACAACTGGAGGCCTGGGCTTTTCGGAGCAGCAAAAAACCGAGATATGCTCCGGCGGCCGCGTCATTTTTTCCCGTTCCCTTCGCATCCGAAATACACTGAGAATCAGATTGATGCCGTAACACCCCAGTGCGAGAAACAGATTCAACAAAAGTGCCACGCTGGGCTGAAAAGGCAGCGGGAAGGGAAAGCGTTCCATCAGAATCGAGCCCGGGATATAGACAGCCAAAATCAACGAAAGACCGGCAATGATAAAATAACGCCACCCGGACCTGGTGCAGATGAGCTTCTCCGCCAGCAGGGCAAATAAGGAGCCGCCCAGGTACGAAACGAGGGCTGTGGCGATGGCCGTGATTTGCAGCTCGTCCACGAGGGTCTCCACCAGATCGGCCCAGAAGCCCGACAGATGGGGGGATATTTTGGCGTTCAGCCAGATCCAGAGCTGCGCCCAGGCTACAGCCAACAGGATAAAAACCGGCAGTCCCGCCAGAACGATCAGCCAGGCCAGGGGCCGCTTCCAGAAGGGGCCCGTGCTGCGCTTGCTTGAGGAAGTGCTCATAAATAACCTCCATGAAATCCAATCGATTACCCGATGAGAAGATACACGCGGTTTTCCGGCTCCTCCAGGGCCTGCCGCAGGTCGGCGTCCAGCCGCAGCCAGAGCGCCAGAGCGTAGGCCCGTTCCACCCCGGTCTCAAAGTGCCTTCGCTCCAAGGAGAAGGGCTCTGCCCGTTTTCGGGCCGGGGCGGGGAAGAGGCCACAGAACCAGCGATCAAAGGCCGCCAGGCGTTTCCAATCCTCGGCCCCGGGGGCCCGGATCCCATCGGGAACGTCGGGATCAAAGTCAAAAACCGACTCCACGCAGTCCGTCAGCGCCTCGATCAGAGGCAGCTGCTCCCGCAGAGCCTCCGTAAAGGCCTCCCAGTCCCCCCGGGTCAGACAAAAGCGCTCCGGTCCCTGGGGCCCCGGACAGTGCCGTTTCGCGTAGGCCGCCAGACAGGGCCCCATGTAGGAGGCCCGGGAGAGAGCATAGCCCAGGGGCTCCTGCCCCGGCGGGGTATCGGGCCCCTTCACGAAAAAGAAATAATCCAGTCCCATTTGCTACAGCAGCTCCACCATACGCCCCGTGATGGCCTTTGCCACGGCCTCCAACGCCTCGGGCTGCTGCCGGACCGCCTGCTCAGGCAGGGGAATGTCCTCCCGGCCCAGCTCCAGCCAGAGCTGCTCCCGTTCCGCCTCCGAAAGGGCGGAGGCCCCCAGGCAGACCAGGGTGGAAAAGGCTTCGCTGAGGGCAAAGCCCCGGACAAAGCGCGCCCGGAAACGCGACCGGGGCAGGGCACGGATGGCATCTATGGCGGCTTGAACTTGAGTATCCATACAGCGCCTCCCGGATCATCGTTTTTTGTCTATTATAGCGTTCAGATTGAAAAAATGCAATTGAGAATTGGAAGGATTCGTAAGATTACGCGGATTTTTCTGGACAAGAGCCCCGTATGGCTGGTATAATAGAACAAAAAAGCGATGTGCGGGGGGGTGCAGAGCCATGAGGGCAGGGATTACCCGGCAGGCGCTGTCCCGGCAGATGGAGCAGAGCCGCGGCTGGCTGCTGGAGATTACCAGGCGCTGGCAAAGGGGGCTCCTTTCCGGAGCGGACAGAGCCCGGGACTTCCGGGAAGAGCAGGAACGGGGCTTTTACGGCTTCCTGGGGGAAACCGGTCTGACGCTGCGCCTCCGTCCGGAAAGCTGGCCGCGCTTCGCGGCGGATTACGCCCTCTGGAGGGAGGGCGCCCCGCCGGTCCCGGCTCCGTCGGAGCCCTGGCTTCTGGAGGGCGGCAGGGAGGCCGACCCGGCGGACAAAGGCGCAGTGCTGCAATTGATGGACTTTTATCGGCTCTCTCCGGACCTGTTCCGGCCCTGCCCCGACGACTGCCCGCGGCCGGAGCTGGACCTGCGGCCCTACGGGTCAAGACTGTCCTGCCTGCTGCGCTTCCACCCCATCGGAAACGCCGGTATCTTGGAAGACCCGGACCCGGCAGGGAAGACCTTCCTTCTGAAGGACGGCCGGGGTCTGACGGCCAGCCTGCTGGTGCTTCGCCGGGCGACGGCGGAGGAGCGGCGCAACAACCGCCTCAGCCCCGAGCTGATTGCTGAGGGAAGCATTGCGGGCATTACCGCGGCCCGGGTCCGCAAAATCCTGGTGAGCCGCCCCGACGCCGAGGGCGTCCTGCTGCTGGAGACAAGCCTGGATTCGGCGGATCTGGAGGCCTTTCGGGAATTCCCCCTGTGGGTGGAGTACCGCAAATGGAGGCAGGAGCAGCAGCGGGAATCGGAGGCCTGTCTGCTGGCCCTGCTCCGGGCTTATGACGCAGCGCGCTCCGACGCGGCACGGGAAACAATTGACAACGCCGGACGAAACCTGTATACTGAAACAAACAAGGAAGAGAACCGGAAATGAAACAAGGAGGATGCACCATGAAGAGAACGAAAATCATCTGCACCATCGGCCCTGCCAGCTCCGACGAGAAGACCCTGCGGGCCATGATCGAGGCCGGCATGAACGTGGCCCGGCTGAACTTCTCCCACGGCACCCACGAGGAACATAAGGCCCGCATTGACATGATCAAGCGGGTGCGGGAGGAAATGGGGCTGCCCATTCCCATCCTGCTGGACACCAAGGGCCCGGAATACCGGATCCGCACCTTCCAAAATCACAGAATCCATCTCGACGACGGGGCCTGCTTCACCTTCACCACAGAGGAGGTCGAGGGGGACGAGACCCGGGTGAGCGTCAGCTACAAGGGCCTGCCCCAGGACCTGGAGGTAGGGGACACCATTCTGGTGAACGACGGCCTGGTGAAGTTCCGGGTGGAGTCCAAGACCGACACGGAGCTCTGCTGCCTCACCGTCGTCGGCGGCGAGCTGTCGGACCGGAAGAGCATGAGCTTCCCCAACAAGGTCCTCAAGCAGATCTATCTCTCGGAGCAGGACAAGGCGGACCTGCTCTTCGGCATTGAGCAGGACGTGGACTTTGTGGCCTGCTCCTTTGTCTCCACGGCCCAGGACATCCGGGACGTGCGGAGCTTCCTGGACGCCCACGGCGGCCGGGAGATCGAGCTGATCGCCAAGCTGGAGAACCGCTCCGGCGTGGACAACGCCGAGGCCATTCTGGAAAACTGCGAGGGTCTCATGGTGGCCCGGGGCGACATGGGCGTGGAGATCCCCTACGTGGAGCTGCCCGCCATTCAGAAGCAGCTCATTACCATGTGCCGTCTCAAGGGCGGGCTGGCCATCACGGCCACGGAAATGCTGGAGTCCATGATCCAGAAGCCCCGTCCCACCCGGGCGGAGATCTCCGACGTGGCCAACGCGGTCTTTGACGGCACCAGCGCCGTCATGCTCTCCGGGGAGTCCGCCGCGGGCAAATACCCGGTGGAGGCGGTCCGGGCCATGGCGGGCATCGCCCGGGAGGCGGAGCAGCACATCGACTACATCGACAACTTCAGCAAGCAGCCCTTTGAGCTGAAGAACAACACCGACGCCCTCTCCCATTCCACCTGCCAGCTTGCCATCGACACCAAGGCCACCTGCATCGTCGCCACCACCCGCACCGGTCTCATGGGCCGCCTGGTGTGCCGCTTCCGGCCGCCCATGCCCATCATCGGCATGACCACCAGCGAGAAGGCCTACCGCCAGCTTGCCATGAGCTGGAACGTGCGGCCCGTGGTGGTGGACGAGTTCACCTCCACCGACGTGCTGTTCTACCACGCCATGCTGGTGGCCCGGGCCTCGGGTCTGGCAAAGAAGGGGGATACCATCGTCATCACCGGCGGCATCACCAACGGCGAGAGCGGCAACTCCAATATCATCAAGGTAGAGACCCTGCAAAAGTAAACCATGCACGCAAGGGGCGGAGCCTTTTGGAAGGCTCCGCCCCTTGCGCGTATATGAAAATGCCTCACATTCAATTCCACCAGATATCCGCCGGATCCTTGAGGTAATAGGCGCTGTAGTCGTCGTAGAGATTCGGATCTATGGTCAGATTGAAGCTGTAGTCGAAGACCGGATCGCTGTAACCCGTGGAGAAGTTGAAAACGTTGTATCGGGGCGTGAAGACTCCTCCATATACGCCCTGCCAATACAGCTCATCCAGCATCGGAGCAAAATCCCCCAGGTATTCGTCCACCCGGAAGCCCGCGGACAGGAGGAGCTCGTTTTGCGCGAAACGCTCCTCCAGCAGGGCGGAGAAGGCGTCGTCCTTTGTGCCGAACCAGCACAACACCAGGGGCATATAATAATCCTCTCCCACCCGGGTGGTGACCAGGCTGCCATCCAGAGAGCTATAACGGACATCAAGCTCCGTGGCGTAAGCGGCGGGAATCTTTTTGTATCTTACGCCCTCGGTGTAGGGCTTGCCGTCCTTGTCATAGATCCAGCCGCCGTCCTCCAGCAGCGCCACAGCCCGCTCAAGGGATTGGGCATAGGATTCCAGCTTCATGCCCTGCTTTGCCGCCTCCTTGTACAACCAGGATCCGACGGCGTAGGGCGCGTCCACCAGGCTGCCGAGACCGCCGGTCATCGTCTCAGAGAAGACCGGGCGATCCATGCACAGGGCAATGGCCTGCCGCACCTCCGGGAACTGAACCGGTCCGAAGTCGTTCCGGAAGGCCAGCTTCCCATAGCCTGCCCGCAGATAGCCGCTGGCATAGAAGGCGCCCTCGGAGGCGTCCACAAAGGCCAGGGCATCCGCAGCGGCATTGACGGTTTTGAATTTGCCGGATCCTGGGAACAGCGTATGGAAGACGTCGTTTTTGGGGGCAGCCACGGTCAGACTGGAGGGGATTCCGGAAATAAAATCCACTCGCCCGGTCTTCAGATCCTCCAGCAGAGTGTCCTGCTCCACCTTTTGCACAATCACGGTTTCGATGCTCGGCTGCGTGCCCGCGTAGTCTCCCTTGAAGTACGGGTTGCGCCGCAGCGTGACGGTTCCGGCCTTCTCGTCCCAGCTCTCTATGGCGTAAGGACCGGCGCAAGGGACGGAGGGAGCGGCGCCCAGGGCGGCCGCCTCAATGTACGCGCTGTTTGCCTGGGCGTTTTCGTAAAAATCCCCGGTCAGATAACAGCCCGCCCCGTCGTCGGCAATATCTGCCGTTTCCAGCCAAAGAGTGCGATGAACCGGAGCCAGGGTAAGCTGGTACAGCCGGAAGAAATAGGGAACGTAGTCTGCCTTCAGGGTGAGAGAGAAGCTGTAATCCCCCAGCAGCCGGAGCCCGGAGAAAACCGGGGAGGTCTCGCCTGGAACGTCATAGGGGCCGGTATAGTTGGTAAAAGCCTCGCAACCCGCAACGGAATACAGAGGCCTCGACCACTTTTGTCCTGCCAGCTTGACGACGGAGCTGGAGAAAACCATAGGGGTATAGAGATAATTCTTTGCGGTGACAGGGCTCCCGTCGGAGAAGCGCAGATCGTCATAGATCGTGAAGAAGAAGGTGGTCGTACCGTCCTCGTTTACCTGCTGTTCATAGGACTGTACTGCCGTGGGATTGACGATCCAGCGCCCTTCCCGATCTGTGACGGCAGTTTCAAGCCCCGTAATCAGCGAGTAGATATCCGGATCCACGTTTGAACCGGAGTTCCGGAGGGGATCCCGGAAGCGGAAGGTGCCCTGCAATTCGTTTTCAACGCCCAGAATCAGAGAATTGTCCGCCTTGTCGGAGGACCAGTCCAGCAGGGCCTTGGAAGGCCCCCACCAGGGATTTGTGGGGTACTCCGTCATGCCTCGAATCTGCGCGCTGCAAATATCGTAATATTCGTGGCAGTACAAGGGAATTTCAGGCAGCAGCCGGTTCCAGCGGGTGAGATAATACCGCCACCAGGCGGCGTAGACCTCATCCGCAGAGCGGTAGGCAGAGCCCGCTGGGTCGGTATTGAAGACCATAGCCATGCTGAGGAAGTCCAAGCCCAGCTCATAGCGCTTGCCGTCGGGCGCCCTGAGCACGGCAAGACCGTCCTCGTTTTCCTCCACGTCGGCAATGCTTACCTGCCGACCAAACTGCTCATACAGGGAGGTATAATCCTGATCCGTGCCAAATTGCTTGCCCTTCAGCAGTTGATTTCCGCTGGGTTGATACGCGGCCTCAGTGTGCTCCGGAAGAACCGGGTCTGAATTGGAACCGTCGCTCGACAAAGCTTCCGAGCCCTCCGGGTTGAGAATCCCGGATTCCGGCGCGGGAATACTTTCCGGAGACGACATGTCAGCGTCAAAACTCGAAGCGGAGGCAGCCTGGACCGGGCTTTGGGCAGAACAGCCCACAAGGCCCAGAAGCGTCAGAACCATGAGGATCGCAAGAACACGTTGTTTCATCCAAAACAGCTCCTTCCTGTTTATAATTGGAAGCAAATGCCGGAAAAAAGCACCGGCTTCCCGGGTCCTTGACGCAAGCGCGGGCTTGCGCCAGGAATCCCTTCTGCTATATAAACACAGGAACGGGCAAAAACGTTGCAAAAAGATGAGATATAATGCTCAGAAAACGCAAACCTGGTGCGATCAGAGCTTTTCCCGGATCATGCGGATCAGCTCGTCGTATCCGGCCTGATCCAGCTCCAGGGCGTGGGGATTCATCTGAAACACGCCGCCCCACTCGAAGCCGTCCCGGTACTTGGGCACCAGATGGACGTGGAGGTGGTGCATGGTGTCGCCGTAGGCGCCGAAGTTGAGCTTGTCGGGCCGGAACAGCTCGTGGAGGATCTCCGCCACGTGGTTCACGTCCTCCATGAACTGGATTCGCTCCTCCCTGGTCAGATCGGTAATGTCGTCCACGTGCCGCTTGCAGGCCACAATGCAGCGGCCCCGGTGGCTCTGCTCCTTGAAGAGAATGACCTTGGACATGGGCAGCTCTCCGATTTTGATGCCGAAGGCGTCCAGCAGCTTCCCCTCCGCGCAGTAGGAACAATTGGAATCGAACGTCATGATATACACTCCCGAAGAAAGATATTTGCCCCCCGTTTCTGGCGGCCGCCATGGGCCGGGGACATCTCCGCGCCGGTTTGCCACAGCCGCGGCAGAAGCCGGCGGCTGAGTTTTCATACAATTGCCCGCAGGGATCAAGGCCCGGGTCGGCCCTGTCTGTCATTGGGCTTCCTGGGGTTTGCTTTCGGGTAAGCTGTTCAGAAGCTCAAAATAATAGCGACGCTTCTGACGGTAGGCGGCGTCAAAGGCCTCGTCGCCGCCGTCAAGCAGACGGTCAAAATAAAAGTGCTCATGGTCCGCCAGCTCCGGATGTACCCGAATAATGGTGGCGATGCCCACGTTGGAGCAAACGTCTCCGATCCTTTGAAACTCGATCATCAGATCGGTGTAGGCGGCGTCGGCAAAGATATTGCACTCCCCGGTGCTCATGCGCTTCAGGTGATTTCGCTTCAGCAGGGAGGTCAGCTCCTTGATTACCTGGGTCAGGGGCTGAATCCTTCGGGCCGCTTCCACGTCCCGCTTGCGGAAGGCCAGATCGGATTCGTTCAGGATATTCTCAATCGCCTGCTCCAGCACCTTCAGCTCCGCCAGGGCCGAGGCGGAAAGGGCAGTGTTGCTGCGATGCAGCGCGGCCGCGTGCTCCGCGATATTGACCGCGTGGTCTCCGAGACGTTCAAACTCCGAAGTGACCTTGTAGTACTGATCCATGATGGCGACGTGATCCTCGTTCTGCAAATGGGGCAGGAAGCCCACAAGGTATTTGCTGACCTTGTCCGTGAGATGATCGATTTCATCCTCGTCAGCCAGAACCTGCTTGTGCAAATTCGGATCGTATTGCTTCAACAGCTGAAAGGCTCGGGCGATATTGCTTCGGGCGCTTTCAAAAACGGTAAGCAGCAGCTGATAGCTGCTGTGAAACGCCAGTGCCGGCGTGTCGTAGAAGACGGGGTTCAGCGCGTCGGCGGCGGCTGTGAATCGGGTTTCCTTGCCGGCCCGATCCCGGATGATCCGGCAGCTGAGCCCTTCAAAAAGCTTGAGCATGGGCAGCAGGGCCAGGGCGCAGCACAGATTAAAGATGGAATTGGTGTTGGCGATGATGCCGGAATTGACCGTTTGATCCCACAGACCGTCCAGAAGGCCCAAGGAATGGACGATGGTTACGACAGCAAGCACCAGTGCGGATTTGCATAGATTATACAGAATGTTGATGAAACCGACCCGCCGCGCTTCCGGCTTGGCCCCGATGGAGCAGACGATGGCGGTGGTGACGCAGTCTCCGAGATAGATTCCCACAATGACGGCATAGATGGATTTGAAGCTGAGCAGTCCCGTGGCGGAAAACGCCTGCAGGATCCCAATGGTGGCGGAGGAGCTTTGCAGCACGAAGGCCACGCCAGCGCCGGTGAGATAGCCGAAAAAGGGATTGTCCCCCAGCCTGGCAAACAGGCCCTCAAAGACGCCGGACTCCTGCAGGGAATTGACAGCTCCGGTCATATTCAATAAGCCGGAAAACAAAATCCCGAAGCCGATGGCAATATTGCCCACGGATCTGGCGTTTTTGAAGAAGCTGCCCATAATCAGAATGATGCCGAGGATCAAGGCCAGGGGCGCCAGGGTGGAGGGCTGTAAAAAGCGCAGAAACGAGGTCCCGGAGGCGTCAATGTCCAGCAGGCGGATGATCTGGCCGGTGACGGTGGTACCCACGTTCGCGCCGACAATAATGCCGAGAGACTGGCGCAGGGTCAGAATTCCGGCGCTGACCAGGCCTGCGGTAATCACAATGGTGGCGGTGGAGGACTGAATCAAGGCGGTTACCAGCACGCCCAGGAAAAAAGCCTTCACCGCGTTGTTGGTGACCTTGCCCATGACCCGCTTCAGCGTGCCGGAGGAGTTTTCTTTCAGGGAATCTCCCATGAGCCGCATTCCGTAAAGGAACATGGCCAAGCCGCCCAAGAGGGAAATAATCTGGAAAATATCCATAGCTGCTTGCCTTCCTGTCAGAATAAAGGAATATCCGAACTCAAAAACCCTTCAAAACCTGTGGGATAAAATGGTTTTTCACATTTTACCATACCGAGGGCTTTTTTTCAACAAAGGAATTGCGATCAATCAAAAATATACAATCTATTGTCGTACAAGCAATCAGGAAAAAACGAAGAAATCGCGCGTTTTCTCTCGAAAACGCGCGATTTTTGGAGCTGTTACCCGGATTTGAACCGGGGACCTCATCCTTACCAATCAGTCTACTCACAAGATACAACACCATTTCCGGCATCTTCAAATCGTTATAGGCCATTCTGCCGGTCTTTGTCCGGAGCCTGAAAAAGCCTTCATCCTCTCCGCCTGTCTCGTCTCCGCCCCCAAATTTCCCCTCGTGGGTCAAGTTGTGGGTCAAAAATAACCGTAACCCATTTCCGGATGCCCGTTTCAAAACGAGCGGCAAAATCAGCCCTGCATTACAATTAACGATATTTGAGAGAAAAAACCGTGTATTTATTCCAATACCTTCTGTAGCGGCGCACATCGTGCGCCATTATTTTGCAGTCAGAATTTGCGCCGCAATAATCAAAGAGAACCCGCAGCGGTGGACCAGCAAACCAACATCTGAAGCCCAGCCCTCCCGGCTGCGTTTTTCCCTTCTGCCGTTCTGTTGTACCATACCTTCCCCCAAAAGGGAAGTCTTTCTTTCGCAAAATCCGTTTCGCCTTTCCAGCCAACAGAAGCCCACAGAGTAAAGCAACCACCCACCAGGCACTCCGTTGTCGGAAAAACAGCCTTCTTTCTCAGGTCTTGACCCGAACAATTCCTTCAATTTTTTGGGCCTTTTCCGCCGTCAAAGGCTCTGTAACAAAGAAGGGCATTCTATTCATCCCTAAGCATTATGATATGATTTCGAACAACTGATAAATTCAGTTGCAAATCTTCCCATTTTTTGATATATTTATTTTTGGGAAATTATAAGCTCCAAAAGAGGTATTGCTATGTTCTACCGAATGATCGAGAAAAAACGGGATCAGTGGTATGCTTCCGGAGAATGTACCGTAAATGAACTGATCTCCTATATGGAGCGCAAAGGGCAGCTTCGGGATGCTCAGATCGAGGCCATCAAAACCTATCTTTATCTGAAAATCGCCTGTGGCTGTCAGCCGTTGCATCGGCTGTTTTCGCAGGGCGTTTTCAACACCCTGGACCTTGACGCGGCAGAACTGTCCAGCAGTACCCGGACTTATCTGCAATCCCATCCTGCAGCGGCAGCGCTGTTCGAGTACGCGCAGACAAAGAATGACCTGCAAGAGCAGACCGCTCCGGAGCTTGAAAAGGCCATCCGGCAGAACCCAGAGAGAATAGATTACAACAACGTTTTCCGCAGGCTGTTCAACAACGTCACCTATACGGACTACCTTTTCAGCCTTCCCATGGGCGCAGGCAAGACCTACCTCATGGCCGCTTTCATATACCTGGACTTATATTTCGCTCAGAACGAGCCAGGCAACCCTACCTTTTCCCACAACTTTATGATATTCGCTCCCTCGGGACTGAAATCCTCTGTTGTTCCCAGCCTGCGGACGATCCAGCGTTTTGACCCCTCTTGGGTGATCCCAGAGCCCGCGGCTACGGGACTAAAGCGATCCCTGATTTTCGAAGTCCTTGACGAGGCAAAATCCTCAAAAGGCTCAAATAAAACAAAAAACCCGAATGTTCAGAAAATTGCCAATCACCAGCCATATTCTAAACTCTTCGGGCTTGTTGCCGTGACAAACGCGGAAAAAGTTATTCTAAACTATGTGAAAGAAACAGATGGTACGGTTGCGCTTGACGGATTTGACAGTGACGAGGCACGGCTGGAAAACGAACTGCGGGGGTTGATCGGTAAACTGCCTCGCTTGTCCATATTCATTGATGAAGTACATCACGCAGCGACGGACGAAAAGAAGCTGCGGGCCGTGGTCAATCATTGGACCGAGACCGGGAATGTGAATTCCGTCCTTGGCTTTTCCGGGACGCCTTATGTAGAAAGCGCGAACAAGGTCCAGGTCGTAGAAAAACTATCTGTGTCCACGCAGGAAATCGCCAATATCGTCTATTATTACCCGCTTATTAGCGGTATCGGGAACTTCCTGAAACGCCCCATAGTGAAGATTGCAGAGTTGCCGGACAGCACTCGCATCATAGAGAAAGGTGTTAGGGAATTCTTGGATATGTACCGTGATACGGTTTATCCCGGCGGCTTGACCGCAAAACTTGGTATCTACTGCAACAGAATTCCCAAATTGGAGGAAATAGCATATCCACTCGTAGCTCGTGTAGTAGCGGAATACGGTCTTCCGGAGAGATGCATTCTGAAGTTTTATCGTAAATCAACCAAAAAAGGCGAAAAACAATATACTCCACCGGCGGACAGTCAATTACGGTTTGACACGATGGATAAATCAATTTCTGATGTACGAATCGTACTTCTGGCAAACATCGGCAGGGAAGGCTGGGATTGCCGCAGCCTGACCGGAATTATCTTGTCACAGGAGGGAGACAGTCCCAAAAACGCGGTTCTACAAACCTCCTGCCGCTGTCTGCGTCAGATCGACAAGAACGCACCGGAAACGGCGTTGATCTATCTGAACGATACCAATGCGGGGAAGCTGAACGACGAGCTGCAAAAGCAGCAGCACATCTCCCTTAAAGAGTTCTCCCAGGGCGGCGACGTAAAGAAGGTCACGCTGAACCGCTATGACCGGACAGCCTATCTGAAGCTGCCAAAGGTGGACTTCTATCAGCTCAAAGTCAGCTACGAAACACTGATTACGGAACCTGCTAATCCCGAAGCCTTCATACCCAAGGCTGCGCAGGGGGCAGACAGTCATGCAGGGCTTGTACGTACCACGGACTTCTCAATGGAAACGCTGTCCATCGATGCTGATAATGACGAGCGCGGCACGGTGCACGCCTCCTATATGGAATGGCTGTCCGCAATCTCAAAAGGCAGCTTCGGCCACCTACCGATTTCCGAGCTGCGGAAGTATGAAGCCGCGCTGCGTCAGGTTTTTGCGGCGATTACCTATGAGAAGAATGGAAGCCGTTATTTCAGCTCCCGCTTCTCCGTCCCCGCTGTGAACGCGAATATCCGCAAGGCCTTCTGCGACAATCGCAGTTTTGAGACAAAGCAAGAGCTTATTCCCCAGGAAGCAAGTCTTTTGAATATTGCGAACTTCACACCCACCGTTTCTACGGATCACCCGGAGGCTTACTATCCAGAACAGACTGCCGTCGAGCGGATCATGCAGGATGACGCTGGGAAGCTGAAACTTAGCAAACAAGATCGGCAGCTCCTTGATATGGCAATTGTAGCCGGAAGAAGCGACATTGCTGACATGCTTCGACGTTCAACCGGGAGCCACCCGCAGAAAGACCATTCCTTCCATTATCTGCCCTATCACACGGACAGCTGTTTCGAGCGGCTGTTTATGAAGGAAGTTCTTGCTCTCCCGGAAATGCAGAGCCTTGGTTTGGAGCTGTATTACAACGGCGACCGGGCTATGACGGAATTCAAAATCAAATGCTATCATCAGCACGGAAACCGCTGGGACTACATCGGCATGTACACCCCTGACTTCCTACTGATTCAACGCAAGGAAGGGAAAATTCATAAAGCAATTATCATTGAGACAAAAGGCGCAGGCTTTGAAAAGGATTTTGCGCATAAGCGACAATTTATGGAAGAAACCTTTGTTAATCAAAACAATGCCCGTTTCTGCTATGAACGTTTTGAATTCCTTTATCTGCCGGATTCGCTGTCAAATCATGAACGGATAGAAATAACACAACGGAAGATAAGTGACTTTTTTGGGAGGGTATAATGGACTGGCTGGATTATAGAGAAAAGCTTGGAATAGGATTTAACGATACTGATAAAAATCAATACTTTTACACAAATATGTGTAATTGTAAGCAGTCAAGTAAAATGTACAGATTTTCGCCAGGAAATGTACAGTTTTTCTGAGCACCAAATCAGGTAGAGCCTGTAATGGATTCGTGGTGCTCAAGTCTGTAGCTGTTTCCTGTCATATTAATGATTTCGCAGTGG
>JAFXYD010000013.1 GCA_017541995.1 Oscillospiraceae bacterium | reverse complement strand
GGGGCGGATGAGGTGTCTCCCCGACAAGCAGCACCGCCATTCCAACGCAGCAAGGGACGATCCCCCACCTCATCCGTCCTCCGGCTTCCGTGAGACGCCGGAGTCCACCTTCCCCTCAAGGGGAAGGCTGCGACCCGGAACCCTGCAATGCCTTCCCCTTGAGGGGAAGGTGCCCCAGTGCGCACACTGGGGCGGATGAGGTGGCGTTCCGCCGCCACAGCCTTCCCCTTGCGGGGAGGACTGTGACGACCACAGAAAGGAGAAGATTATGGCAAAGCTGGAAACCACACTGACAGGCTCTGTTGACCGCTGGGCGGACAAAATCCGGGAGGGCATCCTCCAGGGCAGCATATCCGCCTCCCTGGAGGACCAGAGCGCTTTCTATTCCGCAGACGGACAGTGCCGGTGCCGGGTGCTGGTGTTTGAACGCTACAGCATGGCGGGGGGCAACCGTCTCAGCCTCAGCGTTACCCTGTTTCAGGACGCCACCGGGATCATTGACTGCTCTGCCATAAGCTCCGGGGGAAGCCAGGCCGCCTTCTTCAAACTGTACAGCTGGGGCGAGGAGCGCTTCCTGGACTGCCTGCGGGAAATCATCGAGGGAGGACAATCATGAATTGGACAATTGACGGAACACAGCGCCTTGCGTGTACGGAGCGCCGCGTGGAGTTTCGCCCCTTTCTCATCGCGAGGCTTCTGCCCCTGATGTTTTTGTTTGTCTTTCTGGGGCCGCGGCTGATCTGGGATCTTGTCGCCGTGACAAGGGGAGAGCCGACCGCTCTGCTGCGCAAGCCCTTTGACCTGGCCGTGTTTGTCGCCGTGGTCGCCTTCGCCTGGCTCTTGCTGGAGCTTCGCTTCGGGCGCAGCCTGATCATCGACGAGCTGGGGGTTACACAGCGCTTTCTCTTCCGGAGCACCCATCTGGATTGGCGGCACATCCGGGACTACGGCTACGCCTATGCGGGCTTCGGCCAGGCCCGGCTCTACTTCGCCGACGAGCGGCAGGAGTCCGACGGAGACGGTCGGAAGCGCCGCGCCGGCCGCCGCTGCTCCGTCCGCCTGCGGCGCACAGAGCTGCGCTACACCGGTCAAATCCTGAACGTTTGCCGGCAATACACCCGCGTCCGCCCCTACCTCTGCACAGAGGACGGGAAGCTGCTGTCAAGTATCAAGGATCGCTGACGACGCGTACACAAGGAACGCTGATGACGCGGCCACCGCCCCACAGACAGAAAAAAGCAGTGTGCCTTCGCACACTGCCTGATTCCGGATCGTTATCAGATCGCCCGCTCAACCTTGTTGGAGCGGAGACATCTGGTACAAACGTACACATGACGGGGAGTACCGTCGACGATCGCCTTGACGCGCTTGACATTGGGCTTCCACATTCTGTTGGCACGTCTGTGGGAGTGAGAGACCTTGATACCGAAGGTCACACCCTTGCCGCAAAAATCGCACTTAGCCATCACTGCACCTCCAATCCATAGGTGAGATCCCGTATCCATGACACGGTTTTTCGCATCGGGCTATATGATAGCAGATTTCCGTGAAAAATGCAAGAGGAAATTGCAAATTTTTGAAAAATTTTTTTCGGACCCTTGTATTGGCCCTGCAAATGCGCTATAATAGGCCAGTCAGCGCGGGACAAACGAGCATTGGAGGTGCGTCATGAACAATTACAGCGTCCCCCTCAGCCGCCTGGTGGAGGAATTCAAGCTGGGCATCGCCTATCAGTCCACGGATTACGAGCAGATCCGGGTCATGGTGGACGAGGTCTCCCGCCCCGGCCTGCCCCTGACGGGCTTCTTCGAGCACTTTGAGGCCCTGCGGGTGGAGGTCCTGGGCTACGTGGAGATGACCTATCTGGACCGCCAGAGCCCGGAGCACCGGCTGGAGATCTTCGACCGGCTCTTTGCCTATAAGATCCCCGCCCTGCTGATCTCCCGGGGCTTCCAGCCCCACCCCGAATGCGTGGAGATGGCGAAGCGGCACAACGTCACCATCCTGCTGGCCCAGGAGACCACCTCCTATATCATCTCCAACCTCATCACCTTCCTGAAGAGCGCTCTGGCCCCCCGGATTACCCGCCACGGCGTTTTGATGGAGGTCTACGGCGAGGGACTCTTCCTCACCGGAGAGAGCGGCATCGGCAAATCTGAGACCGCTGTGGAGCTGATCAAGCGGGGCCACCGCCTCATTGCCGACGACGCGGTGGAGATCAAGAAGACCTCCGCCTCCCAGCTCATCGGCACGGCGCCCAGTCTGATCCGCAACTACATCGAGCTGCGGGGCATCGGCGTCATCAACGTGGCCAATCTCTTCGGCATGGGCGCCATCAAGGAGGAGACCGCCATCAACTTCGTGGTGAACATCGTCCCCTGGGAGGCGGGCAAGCACTACGACCGCATGGGCCTGGAGGAGCACTACGTGGAGCTGCTGGGGGTGAAGCTGCCCAGCGTCACCATCCCCGTCAGTCCCGGCCGGAACCTGGCCGTGATTCTGGAGGTGGCCGCCATGAACAACCGCCAGAAGCGCCTGGGCTACAACGCGGCCCTGGAATTCAGCCAGCAGCTGGACAGACATTTTGAGCAGAGCGGGAAATAGGGAACAGCCCGCCTGCCCGGTTTTGCGAGTTTTTATCCGGTCAGCCCGTTCGACACGTTTCAGTTGCCAGTGACCAGTCGCCAGGGGCCAGGGAAGGAATCGTTCAAATAGCCATTTGAACGATGGGTTTGAATGAAACCGTATCGACACGCTCCAAATAATATAATTGTCATTTTCCATATCGCAAGATATGGAAAATACCATCCCTGGCATCTGGCCCCTGGCAACTGGCATCTGATACGAAGCAGGCCATCCCTGATTCCAAAAAAATTTAAAAAAGTATTGACAAACGCAGATTTTTCCATTAGAATAGTACGGCTTGCGATAAGCAAGATAATCCCCTTGCCGCTGAGGGATTCAGCGGCCGAAAGACCAAAAGGAGGTGCAAACACATGGCAAAGATTTCCGCGAAGTACGAGGTTCTTTACATCATCGATCCCGATCTGGGTGAAGAAGGTATTGCGGCCCTCGTGGAAAAATTCAAGGCATTGGTTGAGGCAGAGGGTACCCTGACCAACATCGAAGAGTGGGGCAAGCGCCGGCTGGCCTACCTCATCAACGACAAGCCCGAAGGCTACTACGTTCTCATGAACCTTGAGAGCAAGCCCGAGCTGCCCGCCGAGCTCGACCGCGTGTTCAAGATCACGGAAGGCATCATGCGTTCTCTGATCACCGTCGTGGAAGAGTAAGGAGGCATTCCCCATGCTCAATCACATCGTTCTCATGGGCCGTCTGGTCCGTGATCCGGAGCTGCGCCGGACCCAGTCCGGCGTTCCCGTGGCGTCCTTCCGCATCGCGGTGGATCGGGACTTCGGCAACCGGGAGACCGGCGAGCGCGAGGCCGATTTCATCGACGTGGTGGCCTGGCGTCAGACGGGAGAATTCGTCAGCAAGTACTTCGCCAAGGGCCGTATGGCCGTGGTGTCCGGCCGTCTGCAGATCCGCAGCTGGACCGACAACCAGGGCAATAAGCGCTACCAGGCGGAGGTCGTGGCGGACAACGTCTACTTTGGCGACTCCAAGCGCGACAACGACGGCTCCGGAAGCTACAACGGCAGCAGCTATGCCGGTGGGAACAACGGCTACAACAACAACCGTTCCTACAACGACAACAGCTACGCCGCGCCCAACAGCGGCTACAACGCCCCCAACCAGGGCTACGCCGCCCCTGCTCCCGCCGCCCCCGCCGCGTCCGATTTCGCGATGCTGGAGGACGACGACAGCGAACTGCCTTTCTAATTTGAATTTTTCTACAAGACTGTAAAGAAGGAGGATCCTCTCATGGCGAACGAATCCAGAGTCAGACCCCACAAGCGCAAGAAGGTTTGCCTGTTCTGCGTGGACAAGGTCACCAACATTGACTACAAGGACACCGCGAAGCTGAAGCGCTTCACTTCCGAGCGCGGCAAGATCCTGCCCCGCCGCACCACCGGCACCTGCGCTGCCCATCAGCGTCAGCTCACCGTGGCCATCAAGCGCGCCCGTCAGATCGCCCT
>JAFXYD010000113.1 GCA_017541995.1 Oscillospiraceae bacterium | reverse complement strand
CGGAGTAGAAGCCCACGCCGAACTGGCCGATGATGTCCACGTCGCTCTGGTCCTTGTCCAGCTCCTGCTTGAACTGGAGGGAGCCGCTCCTGGCGATGGTGCCCAGGTTCTGCTCCAGCTCGTCCCGGCTCATGCCGATGCCGTTGTCGGAGACGGTGAGCAGGCCCAGCTTCTTGTCCACCCGCAGGTCGATGGCAAAGTCCTCCCGGTTCAGACCCACGTTCTGATCCGTCAGCGCCCGGTAGGCCAGCTTGTCAATGGCGTCGCTGGCGTTGGAGATCAGCTCCCGGAGGAAGATCTCCTGGTGGGTGTAGATGGAGTTGATCATCATGTCCAGCAGACGCTTGGATTCCGCTTTGAATTGCTTTTTCGCCATAGTTATCACTCTTTTTCATATATAATTAATAGGCTTAGCACTCTTTTCTCTTGAGTGCTAAGCCTATTATAGCAGGCTTTTCTGAAAAAGCAAGCCCTGTTTCGGAAATTTACAAATTGTTCAGGTTCCAGGTACTGTGTTCTATGTGGTGGGGAGCGGAGCTCACTCCGCGGTGAAGTAGCGCCAGTCCGTGACGGCGGGACGGTAGAGGGCCAGCCATCGGAGCTCCCAGTGGACGTCCGCCGCCGGGATCAGACGGAATTCCGTCTCCAGCACGTCGTAGATCAGGGTGTATTCCTCCGGCTCCCGGGGGCTGTAGACCCGCATGATTTCCCACGTGGGGTCATACTCGATCTGCCAGAGGCAGCTCCCGTCGGGCTCCGCCCTATCCAGGAAGCGCAGCTCCTCCCCCTCCGCCGCCAGCCAGCGGCCGTCGGCAGCCCGGATCGTATAGCCTCCCGCCCGGGCCTCCACCCGGAACAGGCAGTCTGGATCCGGGTTCTCGCAGCGCAGCACGTCCTGGCTGTCGCTGTACCAGGCCCCGCCGCTGCTGCTGAGCAGGTGCAGATCCGCCTCCGCGTCCCGGTCATAGGCGCCGAAGGCCATGACCCCGCTGTAGTCCGGCAGCGGCTCCAGGCTGCGCACCAGCAGCTGCGCCGGGTCGGACCAGGCCGCGGGCTCCCGCAGCAGGGCATAGAACCAGGTCTCGCCCCAGATCTGCGTCTGGCTGCCGGGCAGGTGAATCTCCTCGTCCAGCGCGGCCTCCTCCAGGGCCTCCCAGCTCCAGCTCCCCTCCAGGGGCTCGGTGATCCAGCCGTAGAATTTCTGCTCCGGCTCGCCCCGCAGCTCCGGCAGGCGCAGGCTGACGCCGGTGCTGGCCCAGCAGCTCTGAAGGCTCTCCGGCTCACAGCCCCGGGGACAGACGTAGTACACCGGCCAGAGCTCCGCCTCGCTGCCCAGAGCCAGACGGATCCGGGTCTCGTTCCCGGCGTAGTCCGAGGCCAGCAGGGTGTATTCGCCGGGAAGCACGTTCTCCACCGTGACGCTGTGGGCCTCGCCGGGGGTCTCGTCGGCCCAGAGCCTGGACCATCGGGCAACGCCCTCCGGGGATTCCGGCTCCTCCCAGGGCTCCGGGCTTCCATAGAGGGCTGTATAGGCCAGATACTGCTCGTCCTCAACCTGGAAGCTGAGGGTCTGGGCCGCCGGGTCATAGCGCGGTTCCCCCAGGATGGGGGCGCTGTCGTCCACCCGCAGGCCGAAGCGCCAGGCCAGGAAGTCCCCGCCCTCCTCGGCCAGGGCCTCATAGGGAATGGCCCCCAGCCGGTCCTCTCCCCCGGCCGGGTTGGCATAGAAGCGGATCTCCACCGCCGTGCCGTCGGGCAGGGGCTCCCCGGTCTGATCGGAGCCGTCCCAGCGGAACTCCCCGGAGGGGCTCCAGAGGGCATAATCCGAATCCCAGACCGCCTTGCGCAGATACGTTTCGTCCTCCACGGCGTAGAGCGCGCCGCTCTCCGCGTCGGTGACGGTCATAATCAGACGCCGGGCGTTCCGCAGCAGCATGGGCCGCATGAACAGAACGTTCTCCTCCCCGCAGTGGGACAGGCAGCTCCGGGCCGCGTCGTAAGGCGCCAGGCCCGCGGGATTGTCTCCCAGATAGCAGCCGTCCCGGTCCGAGTCCCCGCCTCTCAGCAGCCGGGCGGTATTGGGCTCGGTGTGCAGGTCAAAGTCCGCGATATCCCGCCAGTCATAGCCCAGCTCGGCGTAGCTGCAGCTCTCCCCCTCGGGGCCGTTCTCCCGGAGCCAGCGCTCCAGCTCCATGATCTCCCGCCAGTCATGCTCCTCCAGGACAGGGGCCCGGCTCCAATCCCCCACGAAGGCGGTGAAGCTCACATGGGCCTCTCCCTCGGGTCGGGGCGGGTTCATGCACTTGTTCACAAAGCTCATAAAGATCGCGGCCACCTGGGCCCGGGTGGCGTTGGCCCGGGGCTGCAAATAGCGCTGCCCCTGGGAGGCCACGCCGGAGAGCACCCCGGCGCCCACGGCCCAGCCCATGGCGTCCCGGGCCCAGGCGTGGACGCTGTTCACGTCGGGATAGTCCTCGATGGAGGCCCGGATTCCGGTGTCTAGCCCCAGGTACTCCGCGAAGCGCAGCAGAATGGAGGCCATCTGCTCCCGGGTCACATTGCCCTTGGGCTTGAAATTGCCGTCGCTGCCCCCGGCCACGATGCCGTTTTCCGCGGCCCAGGTGACGGCCTTGCTGTAGTATTTCCCCATGGGCACGTCCGGGAATGGGCTGCTGCCCGCGGGCTCCGGGCGTCCCGCCATGGCGTAGAGCACCGTGACGGTCATAGCCCGATCCATGGTGCCCTTGGTGCCGAAGGCAGTGGGGGAGCTGCCGCTGAAATAGCCGTTGCGCAGCACGAAGTCGATGCCGGGATGGGCCCAGCTGCCGGGCTTGGGCATATCCGTAAAGGCAGCGCCGGGGCAGTCCGCCCCGCCGTCGCAGGGCTCCAGGAACTCCCGCAGGGCCAAAAAGCCGTCCAGGAAGCCGCCGTTGGGCAGCTCCTCCCGCATCCGGGCCAGCAGGGCCTCGCTGAGCCGCAGCTCCAGCTCCACCTCCACCGTCTCTCCCGCAGGCACCACGATCAGACTGGGCCCCAGCAGGCTCAGCTCCCCGCTCACGTCCTGGGGCCGCAGGCTGTTGTAGAGTCCCAGCTCCTCCTCGCCCTCGCCCATGCGGAGCAGCTCCAGCAGCTCATCCCGCAGGGCGGTGAGCTCCAGGCTGTAGCTCAGGGTCTTGTCCCAGAGGCTGCGGACCCGGAAGCGCAGGGTGAAGCGACCCTCGGCGCTGTCGCCCAGGGAGAGCACCGGCTCCGTCACGCAGGCCCGAGCGGAGACGGCGGCCTCCAGGTCCAGCAGGCCCGCCCCCTGGCGTCGGGGGCTGCAGGGATTGCCGTTCTCGTCGTACAGCAGCCGGGCGCTGCTCTCCGCCAGGGCCTCGGCTAAGTCAGCCCGGGCCCCGGGCCCCAGCTCCGGTCGGGTCTGGGCCAGGTATTGCAGCAGGCAGGCCAGGCCGCCGGAGACCTTGGCGGCCGCCATGCCGGTGCCGGAGCGGATCTCATAGCCGTCCTCCGTCCCGGCGGCGGCGGAGCAGACGCTGCCCCCCACCCCCGTCAGCCCGGGCTTGAGCCCCAGCTCCGGGGTGACGCCCATGGAGGAGAAGGGGGAAAGCCCGCCGCCGCTCTCATTCGGGCTCAGCACAAAGCGATTCGGGAAGCGGAGCTCCCCCACCCGGGTGACGTCCAGCCGACAGGCGCCCCGGCGGCAGAGCAGCAGCTCCGAGCCGGGATCCTCCAGCAGGGGGTCTCCGGGGGGACAGAAGCGGAAGCGGGACTGCGCCTCGGAGTAGCGGAGGCTGCTGCCCCGGGACCGGATCTCCGCGGCCCCATCCGCCGTGATTTCAATTTCCAGATCCTCGGCGCTGTCCTCGGTCATCACGATGCCGCGTCCGTCGGCGCCGCAGCGGAGCTTGACCCCGCCGGACCAGAGCTGCCCGTCTTCATAATACAGCTCCGCCTCCAGGATCTGCCCCTCCGCCGGGATCAGCGCCCGGCCCTGGGTCTCAAGCCAGTTTCCGGCGGCGTTGAGGGGCTCCGCCTTGGGGTTGAAGGCCCGGTCGCAGCGGCGGCTGAGAATCAGACAGCCGCCCTCTGTCAGCTCCGCCTGGCTGCGGATGGGATAGAAGGCCTCGGCCTCCAGATCCTCCCCGGAGGCCGCCGGGCTCGGCTCCGGGGCGGGCTGCAGCTCCTGCTGGAGCTGGGCCACGGAGATCAGATAGGCCCCGTCCTCCCGGGAGATGGCGGCGGCGGGGATCATGTAATTGGAAACGTCCGGCTGGAAGAGGCCGGGCTCGCTGTCGTAAATCAGCAGGCCCGCGGCACCCGCCTGGGCGGCAAAGGCCAGCTTTTCCTGGCAGCTGATTTCCCCCCGGGCCACCAGGGCGATGCGGCCCCGGGCCGAAATGCCCGCGTAGTCCTCCGGGCGGCCGTATTCCGGAACCACGGCGTAGGGCATGGCTCCCGCCTGCCGGAAGGCCTCAAAGAAGCCGCTGCCGCCGTCCCGGAAGGGGATTTCCCGGTCCCCTGCCTCCAGAACCCGGCTCATGAGCTGCGTGTTCTCTGCGGAGGCCACCGCCAAATTCCGCCCGTAGGAGGCGGGGGCGCCCAGCACGCCGTAATCGGCGTAGTCGGCCCGCACATAGCCGGGCCCGGCCCAGGTGGCGGCGTTGTCCGCCATGGAGCCCTTGTTGCCCGCGCTGCACACCACCAGCACTCCCTGCTGCCGCAGGGTCTCATAGACGTCGCCCCAGAGCTCGTCCTCCAGCTCCTGATCCCAGGTGAAGCCGTTGGGGGAGCCCACGGAGAGGTTCACCACGTCGGCTCCCAGGCGGTACGCGTCCTCCAGGGCCTGGAACCAGATGGCGGAATTTGTTGTGCCGTCGCCACAGGAGGAGAAGATCTTCATCGCCAGCAGCTGGGCCTCCGGGGCCGCCCCGCAGAAGCGGACCGTCCCCGCCTCGTCCCGGGCATAGCCCGCGGCGATGCCCGCCACCTGGGTGCCGTGGCCCGCGGCCTTCCCGGCGGCGTCGTCACAGGCGTCCTCGTCCAGGTCAGCGTAGTCCCAGGCAAAGGGGATCTTGTCGGAGAGATATGTACCCCGGCCCAGTTCCCCGATGCGGGCCGCCGCTTCGGTGGCCTCCAGCTTCGGGGCCGTCAGCAGTCCCTCCCAGACCCGGAAGACCTCGTGCTCCGGGCTGATGCCGCTGTCCAGCACAGCGATGACGCGGCCGCTGCCGGTGAAGCCCCGGGCCTGAAGCCCGGCCGCCCCGGTCATCCCGTTGGCGGGAGCGGTCTCCGCCACCCCGGGGGCCTCGTAACAGTTGGCAAGACAGACCCGCGCCACCCCGGGCAGGGCCGCCAGCTCCTCCAGGCGGCTCGGCTCCAGCTCCAGGGCGAAGCCGTTGAGCAGGACGCTGTATTCGCAGTCCACCGTGCAGGGGATCCCCGCAGCGCTGAGTCCGCTGCGGAAGGCCGCGTGCCGGAGGGCGATCCGGCCCTCTGCAAAGGGGCGGCGCAGTCCCGCCGATTTGGCGGCGGGCTCCCCTTCCAGCTGTACAATGACCCGCACGGGCTCCCCGTCCCCGGAGCGCCCCCGGGCCGCGGGTCCGGCGGCCTCAAAGAGAGCCCGGGCCGCGGCGCTGAGCCGATCAGAGCTCTGGAGTCCTTCCTCCGCCGGGGCCGCCGCGGCCCCGCTCACACAGCCCAGGCAAAGCGCCAGAGCCAGCAGAACAGACAGGATTCGCCTCATTGTGATTCCTCCTTTGGATTTAGATCAGGCATCAGGCATCAGACCCGCTCGTAGCGGCGAGCATTGCTCGCCACGGGTACCCCGCACCGACGAGGCATCAGGGATCAGGCACCAGGCATCAGACCCGCTCGTAGGGGACGGGTTCCCCGTCCCGGGCTTCCCCGCTCCGACCAGGGATCAGGGATCATGGTTCAGAGGCCGTAGGGGCGGTCATCGGCCGCCCGCCCGAGGCAGAGGCCTGCCGTTAACCACCCGTCCGTAGGGGCGGTCATCGGCCGCCCGGTTTGCGGAGCAAACAATCGCCCGCAGGGCGATCCAGCCCGGTATCGTT
>JAFXYD010000112.1 GCA_017541995.1 Oscillospiraceae bacterium | reverse complement strand
TCCGGCTTTCTTCAGATTCCGCCTCGCGACGGACACCCTTGCCTTTGGCTAACGCTTCCCGCTGCCGGGCGCGTTCGGGACTTTCACCCTATAGAACGTGCGCTCACCGGGCGCACGCGTCAACAAGACCCGCATTCAATCCGAATGCGGGTCTTGTTTGCCGTTCCCAAGTTTTTATCCCCGCACCACGTAGGAAAAGCGCTCGATCCTCGTCAGCCCCAGCTTTCGCAGGGCGGCTTCGCTGCGGTCCTGATCCGCTTCGTCGTTGTAGCCGGGGATCAGCGGCACCCGCAGGTGGATCGCCTCCGGGCCAAGGGCGCCAACCAGGTATTTCAGGTTCTCCCAAACCGGCCCCGGGGCCTTGCCGGTGTAGCCCTCGTAGATGGCCGGGTCCAGGGTCTTGATATCCACGATAAAGGTGTCGAAGGCCGCGGCGGCCCGCCGGACCGCCCCCGGGGAGACGTTCAGACAGGTCTCGGCGGTGAAGCGCCAGCCCGGGCAGAGGGGCCGCAGGCTCTCGTAAAAATCCAGATGCAGCAGGCTCTCGCCCCCGCCGAAGCAGAGGCCGCCCCCGGTGGCCCGGAAGTAGAGGTCGTCGATCCGGGTTTTCTCATATAATTCCGCCGCCGTCACGTAACTTGGGGCTTGCCGAAGGGCGTTTTTATTGATACAATAGGCGCAGGAAAGGGGGCAGCCGGCCCCGGCCACCAGGGTCGTGACCCCTTCCCCGTCGATCTCCATCCGATGCCGGGACAGCCCCAGCAGCGGGTATTTCGGCTCGCTCATGCTTCATCCCCCGTCCCTGTCATTCCGAGCGCAGCGAGGAATCCGTTCCCCATTCCCGTCATTCCGAGCGCAGCGAGGAATCCGTTCCCCCATCTCGCTCACCGGGCCTCGGTGGTCTCCGGGACCTCGTCGGCAGGCAGCCCATCGCCGGGCATCGTGTCCGGAAAATAGGCCACGTCCCCCAGAAGCTCCGGCTCCTCCGTCGTGTCCGGCGCGGTCCCTCCCTCGGTGCTATCGGCAGGGAGGACCTTCCCCATCAGGGGCTCCTCCGTCTCCGGCGGCGCGGCTATTTCGCCCACCAGCTCCATGGTCTCCGGCGGCATGGTGTCGATCATCCCGGCGATGGTCTCCATGGGCTCTCCCTCCAGCTCCGGGCAGCTGCTGGAGATCGGGGGATTCACCGTCTGCAGGGTCGGCGCGTTGGTCCCGCCGCTGCCGGAGCCGCCGGGCACGCAGGCGCTTAGGGAGAGGCTCAGCCCCGCCGCCACGGCGGCCACGGCCACGCTCTTCCCCAGACGGCGGCGCTTCTCCAGCTCCTGCTCCAGATAGCGCAGCTCCGCCTCGCACCTGGGACAGGTGCCCCTGCATTCGCCCTGATACGTGCACTCCCGGGTCACATAGGGGATGTCGTTCTCGTCCGCGATCCGCTGGCGGATCTCCTTCAGGATCTTGCACTTGTTCTTGCCCTTCATTGTGCGCACCTCCCGGCATTTTCTGTTATTCAGACGGCAGCCCGCCCGAAAAGTTCCCGAAAAATCGGGGTTTGGCGAGCTCTTGCAAACGTCCGGTAGCGGCGCACAATGCAAGCGCCCTGTAGCGGCGCACACCAGTGCGCCACGAGACCGGGTTCCGGTGGCGCACTGGTGTGCGCCGCTACGGGAGCGTTTCGACAAATCCGAATTTTACACGATAAGGTGATACTATGATGACGCAAAAGCTCTATGAAAGCGATTCCTATCTGAAAGAATTTACGGCGCAGGTCCTCTCCTGCGAGGCCTGCAAGGGCGGCTATGCCGTCGTGCTGGACCGGACGGCCTTCTATCCCGAGGGAGGCGGACAGCCCTGCGACCTGGGCGTCCTGGGCGGGGCCCGGGTGCTGGACGTGCAGGAGCGGGACGGTGCGATCCTACACACCGTAGACGCGCCCCTCTCCGGGACCGTTTCCGGGACCATCGACTGGGAGCGCCGCTTCGACCTGATGCAGCAGCACTCCGGCGAGCACATGATCTCCGGCACCGCCCACCGGCTCTACGGCGTCGAGAACGTGGGCTTCCACATGGGAGCCGAGCTGATCACCATTGACTTCGACCGGGTGCTGAGCTGGGAGGAGCTGCTGGTGGTGGAGGCTCAGGTCAACAGCGCAATCTGGCTGGACCGCCCCGTACAGGTCCGGTACTACGACAGCGAGGCCACCTGCCCCGAGGACTACCGCAGCAAGAAGGCCATCGCGGGCCGCCTGCGGCTGGTGGAGTTCCCCGGCGTGGACCTCTGCGCCTGCTGCGGGACCCACGTGGCCCGGACCGGCGAGATTGGCCCGGTGAAGCTGCTCTCCGTGGTGAAATTCCACCAGGGCGTGCGGATCGAGCTGGTCTGCGGCAGGCGGGCCTACGAATACCTCTCCGCCGTCTGCGCCCAGAACCGGGCCGTCTCCGGCCTGCTCTCCGCCAAGCCCTTCGAGACCGCCAGAGCCGTGGAGCGGACCCTGGGGGAGCTGGCCCAGATCAAGCAGGAAAAGGCCCTCTGGGAGAGCCGCTGCGTCCAGGCCCGGGCCGCCGCTCTGCGGGACGCGGGGGACGTGCTGCTCTTTGAGGAGGGCCTGGCCCCGGACGCCCTGCGCAGGCTCTGCGTGGAGCTCATGGAGGTCTGCGGCGGCCGCTGCGCGGTCTTCTCCGGCGACGACGAAAGCGGCTGGGCCTACGCCCTCGGTCAGGCGGGCGGCGACCTGCGGGCCTTCGTCAAGGAGATGAACGCCACCCTGAACGGCCGCGGCGGCGGCAAGCCCAACTTCGCTCAGGGCCGGGTGAACGCCCCCCGCAAAGCGATCGAAGCGTTTTTTGTGGGGTGACGAATGCGGATTTGTGAGACCGTAGGGGGCAGCGTCCTCGACGCCCCGAACGTACATGTAACTGATACCTGCGGGCCGTCGAGGACGCCGGCCCCTACGGAGGAATCCCGACAAACCCCGATTCTGGTTATCGGCTTTCATCAGCCGATCCATCGTAGGGGCGGTCATTGGCCGCCCGCCACACGTACCAGCTCTCCCCTCTGCACCACGCCCGTAGGGGCGGTCACTGGCCGCCCGGTCCGCCAGAGGCGGACGATTTG
>JAFXYD010000111.1 GCA_017541995.1 Oscillospiraceae bacterium | reverse complement strand
GCAAAGGCTCTGAACGAGTATGCACCCATCGTCTCCGGCATCATGACCACTGTCCACGCCTACACCGGCGACCAGATGCCCCTCGACGGCCCGCAGAGAAAGGGTGACCTCCGCCGCAGCCGTGCGGGTGCCTGCAACATCGTCCCGAACTCCACCGGCGCCGCCAAGGCCATCGGCCTGGTCATCCCCGAGCTGGCCGGCAAGCTGATCGGCTCCGCCCAGCGCGTTCCCACCCCCACCGGCTCCACCACCATCCTGATCGCCGTGGTCAAGAAGGCTGACGTCACCGTCGAGGGCATCAACGCCGCCATGAAGGCCGCCGCCAACGAGAGCTTCGGCTACAACGAGGACCAGATCGTCTCCTCCGACATCATCGGCAGCCGCTTCGGCTCCATCTTCGACGCCACCCAGACCATGGTTTCCAAGATCGACGACGAGACCTTCCAGGTTCAGGTCGTGTCCTGGTACGACAACGAGAACTCCTACACCAGCCAGATGGTCCGTACCATCAAGTACTTCTCCAACCTGCTGTAAGAGACAAAATCAGGGCCGCGGCACAGCGCCGCGGCCCTTTTCGCAAGGAGGCCCCTATGGCGGGACGGTATGACGACATCATAGATCTGGAGCGGCCCGTCTCCAAAAACCACGCCCCCATGCCCATGTCGGAGCGGGCGGCCCAGTTTTCCCCCTTCGCGGCCCTGACCGGCTATGAGGAGATCATCGCCGAGGCCGGGCGGCTCACCGCCCGGAGGATCGAGCTGGACGAGGACGCCAAGCAGGAGCTCAACCGGAGCCTGCTCCGGCTCTCCGCCCGTCTGGAGGCCGGGGAGGGCCCCCTGGCCGTGGAGCTCACCTGGTTTGAGCCCGACGGGCTGAAGCTGGGGGGAGAGTACCGCACCCGCGTGATTTCCCTGCGCCGGGTGGACCGGAGCCAACGCCTGCTGGAGCTGGAGGACCGCAGCGTGATCGAGATCGACCGGCTGCTGTCCCTGCGGGAAAACCCGGAGGAGGGCTGAGGCCTCAGAGCTCCTCCCGGCCCCCCTCTGGCAGCGGATCCCAGTCCTCCCGAAAGAGAATCCAGCAGACCCCGGCGGCCCGGCATCGGGCGGTCAGGGTCTTTTTTGTGTCCCAGAGCAGCACAGAGCCGTCCGGCAGCCTGCGCTGCAGGCAGCCCGCCCCGGGGCAGGGAAGACCCGCCTCCGGCAGGGCCCCGGCCCAATAGCGCCAGGCTCCCCCGGGACGGGCAAGGTGGCGCAGGGGCGGCCCGTCCGCCAGGCAGGGGAGGGCATTCTCACGAGCCCGGGGCAGGCCGGGCAGGGGCAGAGCGTCCCTCCGGGGGCCGAGGAGCAGGGCTCCGTGGGGCAAACTGTCCCAGACCGGAGGCAGGGCGATCCGCTCCGGCCCGGGGAGCCGGGCCAGCAGCTCCGTCAGCTCCGCCGCGGCGGGGCCGGGCCTCCGCTCCAGATCCAGCACCAGCAGCCCGGGCCAGTCCTCCAGGGCCCGCAGAGCCGCCGCCGCGCCCCGGCGGTCCGGGAGAAAGCGGTCGTCCAGAATCAGCCCCGCGGCCCCGGGCTGCGGGGCCGGGGCTCTCCAGCGCCCCGCAGCCGTAAAGCCGCCGCCCCGGAGCAGCAGCCTGGCCCCCTCGGGCGGGGAGACGGGAGGCCTCGGCCCTTCGCGGCTGAGAAATTCGGGCTTTTCCACAAAATAGATGCAAGTTTCCATAGACAACACCGAGATATTGTGGTATAATCAGCGAAGGTGTGAACCCCGGGCCGAAGCGGCCGAGGGGATGATAACAGGATATGAAGGCGGTGTGTTGTATATGCCCTTTTCCCTGCTGCCGAAGCTGATTTTTCATAAGCTCACAGACGTAAGGCCGGAATTTCTGCGCCAGCGGGGCATCCGGCTGCTGATGCTGGACTTCGACAATACCATGCTGCCCTACACCTCCGGGATCCCCGGCGCCGAACTGCTGGCCTGGATCGACGAGATGAAGCGGGGCGGCATTCAGCTCTGCGTGGTCTCCAACAGCAAAAAGCAAAAGTCCCCCGCCTTCTGCCGGGCCCACAACCTGGCCTGCATCACCCACTCCAGAAAGCCCGGCGGCAGAGGCATCCGCCAATGCCTGGCCCGCTTTGACGCGGCGCCCGGCGAGGCCGCCCTGGCGGGGGATCAGATCTTCACCGACGTGCTGGGGGCCAACCGGGCCGGAGCGACCTCCATCCTGGTCAAGCCCATCCATCTGCACAACGTTTGGCTCAAGCTCCGCCACCTCGCGGAGCAGCCGTTCATATTTTTAGCAAGAAAAAGGAGAATCACAAAATCATGACAAACCTGGAAAAGTATCTCTCTCTGCTGGACAAGGGCAGCTATGACGGCCTGCTCCTCACCAGCCCCATCTCCCGGAAGTACTGCGCGGAGTTCAACGTGGACGAGGGCGTGGCCATTGTCACAAAGAAGGGCTGCCGCTACTTCACCGACTCCCGCTACATCGAGACCGCCCAGAAGAATCTGAAGGGCTTCGAGGTCCGCATGGTCAGCAAGGACAACGGCTACATCAAGCAGCTCAACGAGGCCATCGAGGACTTTGAGGTCTTCACCCTGGGCTTCGAGGAGGACTGCCTCACCGTGTCTGAGTTCCGGGGCTATGAGTCCAAGCTCAACGCCAAGCTGACCCCCTGCCAGCGGGACATCAACGCCTTCCGGGTGGTGAAGGAGGAATACGAGCTCCAGCGGATGCGGGAGGCCCAGGCCATCACCGACCGGGCCTTCACCGAGGTCTGCAAGCGGATCAAGGTGGGCATGAGCGAGAAGGAGCTGGCGGCGGAGCTGATCTACTGCCTGTACAAGTTCGGCGCCGAGGGCCTGTCCTTCGCCCCCATCGTGGTCTCCGGCCCCAATACCTCCATGCCCCACGGCGTCCCCGGGGAGCGGAAGCTCCAGCCCGGCGATTTCATCACCATGGACTTCGGCGTGGTCTACAAGGACTACTGCTCCGATATGACCCGCACCGTGGCCCTGGGCTACGCCACCGAGGAGATGAAGGAGGTCTACTATACCGTGCTGAAGGCCCAGCTGGCGGGCATCGCCGCCACGAAGGCGGGCGTCACCGGCCAGGCCATCGACGGCGCGGCGAGAAAGGTCATCTCCGACGCCGGCTACGGCGACTGCTTCGGCCACGGCTACGGCCACTGCCTGGGCCTGGTGGTCCATGAGGCCCCCAACTGCAACCCCTCCAACGACAAGCCCATGCCCGCCGGCTGCGTCAGCTCCGCCGAGCCCGGCATCTACATCCCCGGCAAGTTCGGCGTCCGCATCGAGGACTGCCTGATCATCAAGGAGGACGGGGTGGAGATCCTGGCCCACAGCCCCAAAGAGCTGCTGATCGTGTGAGCATGCCCGAGCAAGCAAAAGCCCTGTGTGGGGGGGAGAAGACCCATATTTACAGCTTTGACTATCTGCGCCTGTTTGCCATGTGCAGCGTGATTTTCATGCACATGGCCTCCGCCCAGCTGCGAGGCGAGCGCGGTCTGGGATGGCACGCCGCAAATATACTGACCTCCCTGGCCTTTACGGCAGTTCCGCTGTTTTTTATGATGTCCGGCGCCCTGCTGCTCAGCGGCTCCCGCACGGCAAATCTTCGCCTGCTCTGGCGGAAACGGATTCCCCGCTTGCTGCTGCCGCTGCTGTTCTGGAGCCTTGTCCACGTGGTCCTGTTCCGCTTTTGGGGCGGCAAGACCACGCAGGAGAGCCTGGACAGCCTTCTGGCTGTGCCCTATAAGCCCGTATACGGACACCTGTGGTATATGTACACGCTGATTGCGCTGTACGCCATTTCGCCGTTCCTCTTCCACATGACCCGGGCGATGGATCAGCCTGCGCGGCGGTATCTGGCCTGGCTGATCTTTGGCATTCTGGCGCTGGATGCGGTCCGAATGCTGGCCCCCGCTTCCGCGGCGCGGTATCTGCAGCTGGATCTGGCCTCCTCTCTGCGCTTTTTGAATACCAATCTTTTCTCATTCCTGCTGGGCTGGCTGCTTTTGCGCCGGAAATCCGATGTCGCAAACTGGAAGCTCATTGGCGCGGCGCTGGTCTGTGCGGCTGTTATCATCGTGGGGACCTGGCTTCGCTCCCAGCGGGCAGGGGCCTACGACGCGGCCTTCCAGTCCCAAACCGGCGGAATGGAAATCCTTCTTGCCTGTCTGCTGTTTGTGCTGGCCGGTCAGAATTTCCGCAAGCCGCTGCGGCTGGAGCTTTCCAGGGAGCTGGTACGGCTGTCCATGCCCATCTATCTCATGCACAATCTGGTCAAGTTCTGCCTTTGGAAGGTGGGCGTCTATACAAGCCGCTTTTTGACGCTGCTTCCTATTTGCGCCCTGGTGCTTTTGATTTGCTTCCTGATTGCAAAAACCCTGGTCTCCGTTCCCGGTCTGTGTTGGATCAGCACCGGGATTCCCTGGTCCGAGGCCCGGCAGAGCTGCTCCTGGCAAGCTAGCCTCCGGCGTCTTCGGCAGAAGAAAGTGGCTTTGCAGGGATATTCCGGAGAAGCGCAATAAAACACTTGCATATTTGGAAATCTTGTAGTATAATGTACCAGTAAAATTGCCGGAACGGCAGAATACAGTATATTCTAAGGATTTTGGAGGAAACATATATGGCAACCATTACCGCTGGTGATTTCAGAAACGGCAAGACCTTCGAGATGGACGGCAAGATCTATCAGGTCGTGGAGTTCCAGCACGTCAAGCCCGGCAAGGGCGCGGCCTTTGTCCGCACCAAGATGAGAAACATCATCACCGGCGGCGTGACCGAGACCTCCTTCAACCCCACCGCCAAGTTT
>JAFXYD010000110.1 GCA_017541995.1 Oscillospiraceae bacterium | reverse complement strand
TGACGACATCAAGGGCAAGACCATCGCCTGCTCCGGCTTCGGCAACGTCACCTGGGGCATCTGCAAGAAGGCCATGCAGCTGGGCGCCAAGGTCGTGACCCTGTCCGGCCCCGACGGCTACATCTACGATCCCGACGGCGTGGCCACCGAGGAGAAGGTCAACTACCTGCTGGAGATGCGCGCCTCCAACCGCAACAAGGTCAAGGACTATGCCGACAAGTTCGGCGTCGAGTTCTTCCCCGGCGAGAAGCCCTGGGGCCGCAAGGTTGACATCATCATGCCTTCCGCCATGCAGAACGACGTCAAGATGGACTCCGCCGAGAAGATCGCCGCCAACCACATCAAGTACTACATCGAGGTCGCCAACATGCCCACCACCAACGACGCGCTGGACTTCCTGCGTCATCAGGAAGGCATGATCGTGGCTCCCTCCAAGGCTGTCAACGCCGGCGGCGTGGGCGTTTCCGCTCTGGAAATGGCTCAGAACTCCGAGCGTCTGGTCTGGACTGCCGACGAGGTTGACAACCAGCTGCACCGCATGATGGAGACCATCCACCGCGTCTCCGCCGAGGCTGCCGAAGAGTACGGCCTGGGCTACGACCTGGTGGCCGGCGCCAACATTGCCGGCTTCAAGAAGGTTGCCACCGCCATGTACGAGCAGGGCGCGTTCTAAGCCAAAACAAGCCAAAGAAAAGGCCGTCCGGTTTGCCGGACGGCCTTTTCTTTGGTTTTCCCTATTCCTCCGGGTCCAGGAAGCCCTGGCCGTAGGCCTCGTCCACGGTGGAGAGCATGATGATGGCCTTGGGGTCCGCCATGCTGATGATGCGGCGGGCGTGGGTGACCTCCACCTTGGAGCAGACCACCATCAGCATCTGGTGGCTCTGGCCGGTGTAGGCGCCCTTCACGTCCAGCAGGGTGGCGCCCCGATTGAGCTCCTCGGTGATCCCCTTGGCAATGTCCTGGGCCTTGTCGCTGATGACCTGGAGCATGCGGCGGGAGCCGGAGCCGTACATGAGCTTGTCAATGATGGTGGTGGAGACGAAGGTCATGAGGATGCCGTAGAGCACCGCGTCCACGTTATAGGCGGCGCTCTCGTCCCGGAAGACCAGGCCGCCCAGCAGAATGATGGAGCCGTCCACGGCGATGGAGATGGTGCCGATGGAGAGATGGGGCTTCAGCTTGCGGATGCTCATGATGATGAAGTCCGAGCCGCCGGTGGAGGAGCCGGGCATATAGATCAGCGCCAGGCCCATGCCGTAGAGGGCGCCCGCGAAGAGGGCTGTCAGCAGGGGGTTGGTGGCCGCCTGGGGGTAGAAGCCGAAGGGCTTGATGAGATAGTCCGTAAAGAGGGCGGTCATGATCATACTCTTGACGGATTTGAAAAAGAACACCCGCCCCAGCAGGAAAAAGGTGCACAGGGCCACCGGAACGTTGATGCAAAGAGTGATGGCGCCGATGCCCAGGCCGGGCAGCGTAGACTTGGTGAAGTGGTGGATGATCATGGCCATACCCGTGACGCCGCCGGGGACGAAGGGGGCGTTTTCCGCGAAGTAGACCACGCCCATGGCAAAGAGGAAGCTGCCCAGGATATCGTGGATCAGATCCCTGACCAGGGCCTTCCAGCCGTATTTGTGATAGTAGTCCAGCACGCCGGGGCCCGTCAGAGCCCGGCTTTTCAAAAGTTTCATTTCTCTCTCCCTCTCTGTAATGCTGTGCTGCCCGGGCCGGAGCCGCTCCGTCCCGGTTTGACGGGCCAATTCTACTACATAAACAGGCAAAAGTCAATAGGCAGAGCGCCCTCTTCCCTGTTCTCCGGCGCGTTCCGGCAATTCCCCCTTGCGCATCGGCCAATCTTCTGCTACAATGGAAAAAACGGAAAAACGCAAAAAGACTGGAGGCAGCCATGAACGATCCGATCCTGAAGCAGGCCCGACTCCGACAACTTGTGGACGAACGGGGCCTGTATCTCTCCGCCAACGTCTTTCTGGCAGGCCGGCAGCTGGGCCGGGTGTGGGTCTTTCTGAAGGAAAGCCAGCTCTGCCTGGCGGAGCTGGAGCTGCCCGCCGGGCTGGGCGCGGCCTTGGGCACGGTGGATCTGCGAGGCGCCCGGCTCAGTGTCCGGCGGGCGCTGGTCCCCATCTCTCTGAGCCTGGACGGCCCCCAGGGCCGCTGCGAGCTCCGGGGCTTCCGGGGCGCGAAGCAGTTTCTGGCCGCCCTGGAGCAGCTCTGCGGCAGCTGACCGGGCCCGAAAAAATCTCCCTCTGAAGGCTTCAGAGGGAGATTTTTGATTTGAAATCAGAGGCTGCGGTCCTTCTCGGCAATCTGCTTCAGGCAGAGGGCCTTGAATTCCTCGGGGGTCATGGCCCCCAGATCGGTGCCGCTGCGGGTCCGGACGGAGACCGTGCCGTTCTCCATATCCCGGTCGCCGATGACCAGCATATAGGGGACCTTCTCCAGGGTGGCCTCCCGGATCTTCTTGCCCACCTTCTCGTTGCGGCTGTCCATCTCCACCCGGATGTTGGCCCGCTCCAGCTCGGTCCAGAGCTTCTCCGCGTAGTCGTTGACCCGGTCGGTGATGGTCAGCAGCTTGACCTGGACGGGGGCCAGCCAGACGGGGAAGTTGCCCATGGTCTCCTCGATGAGATAGGCCATGAAGCGGTCCAGGGAGCCGAGAATGGCCCGGTGGATCACCACGGGGGTCTTCTCGCTGCCGTCGCTGTCAATGTATTTCAGATCGAACTTGGCGGGCAGGCAGAAGTCCAACTGGCAGGTGGAGAGGGTGTACTCCGCCCCCACGGCGGGCCGAACGTTCACGTCCAGCTTGGGGCCGTAGAAGGCCGCCTCGCCGATCTCCTCGGTGAAGTTGATGCCCAGGTCCACCAGCACCTCCCGCAGGGCGGTCTCGGCGGTGTTCCACATGGTGTCGTCGTCGTGGTACTTCTCCTTGTCGGCGGGATCCCGCAGGGAGAGGACGCAGCGGTAGTCCGTGATGCCGAAGTCCTTATAGGTGTCGAAGATCAGGTCGCAGACCTTGCCGACCTCCTCCTTGATCTGCTCCGGGGTGCAGAAGAGGTGGGCGTCGTTCTGGCAGAAGTGGCGGCCCCGCTCGATGCCCTTCAGGGCGCCGCTGGCCTCGTAGCGGAAGTCGTGGGCGATCTCACCGATGCGCAGGGGCAGATTCCGGTAGGAATGGGGCTGGCTGGCGTAGATCATCATGTGGTGGGGGCAGTTCATGGGGCGCAGAACGTAGGCGTCCTCGTCGATCTCCATGGCGGGGAACATGTTCTGCTTGTAGTGATCCCAGTGGCCGGAGGTCTTGTAGAGGCCCACGGTGCCCACGCAGGGGGTCATGACGTGCTGATAGCCCAGGTGCAGCTCCTTGTCGCGGATGTAGTTCTCCAGCTCCCGCCAGATGGTGTAGCCCTTGGGCAGGAACATGGGCAGGCCGCGGCCCACCAGATCGTCGGTCATAAACAGGCGCATATCCCGGCCGATCTTCCGGTGATCCCGGCGCTTGGCCTCCTCCAGCCGCTGCAGATAGGCCTCCAGCTCGTCCTTCTTCAGATAGGCGATGCCGTAGATCCGCTGCAGGCTCTGGCGCTTGGCGTCGCCCCGCCAGTAGCTGGCGTTGCAGGCAGTGAGCTTGAAGGCGTTGCCCTTGACCCGGCCCGTGGAGTCCAGGTGGGGACCGGCGCAGAGGTCGGTGAACTCGCCCTGGGTGTAGAAGGAGATGACCTCCCCCTCGGGCAGGTCCTGGATGAGCTCCACCTTGTAGGGCTCGCCCTTGGCCTCCATGTAGGCAATGGCCTCGGGCCGGGGCTTCTCGCTGCGGACCAGGGGCAGCCGCTCCTTGATGATCTTCTTCATCTCCGCCTCGATCTGCTCCAGATGCTCGTTGGTGAAGGCGAAGGGGGCGTCGAAGTCGTAGTACCAGCCCGGGTCGATGGAGGGGCCGATGGCCAGCTTCACCTCGGGCCACAGACGCTTGACCGCCTGGGCCATGATGTGGGAGCAGGTGTGCCAGTAGGTCTTGCGGTAGGCCTCGTTCTCAAAGGTGTAGAGATTTTCTTCGGACATGATTATTTTTCCTCCTTGCGGAATTGTTCTTTGAAACAAAAAACCCCTGACCAAATCATTGGTCAGGGGTGAATCTTGCGATCCACGGTTCCACCCTGCTTGCGGACAGCGTCCGCCGCTTTTGGCCGCTGTAACGGGCGGTCCCGGCCCTCCATACTGCGTTCGCACGCTGCAGCGGCGCGCAGCAGTGCGCCGCGGATCCGCTGCGCCAACGTGGTCGTTCGTCGGCGGACGGCTGAAGCCGTCCCTGCAACGGGCGGGTCAAACGGTTCCGGGGGGCGGCTCGGAAGGGGTGGGGCGGTCCGTTCCCTGCAAGACCCTCACAGCGCAAGGGGTCTCTCTCTGGGCCGGGAAGCCTGGGCGCCCGTCTTCGTCACAGCCTTGACGTTTTGCATTATTATATCACGATTTTCAGCCTTGTCAACCTCAAAAATAGTTTTTTCAGAAATTGACATTCCTTGCAAAACGCTATATAATAGATGTGCTAAATTTTGAACCTTTGGAGGTTATGACCATGTTCGACATTCTCAAGGCAAAGCTTCAGGAAAACCCCAAGAAGATCGTCTTCACCGAGGGCCATGACGCCCGCATTCTGGAGGCTGCCGCGCAGCTGAAGAAGGACGGTCTCTATCTCACCCCCATTCTGATCGGCAACGTGGAGGTCGTCAAGGCCAAGGCCGCCGAGTGCGGCTTTGACATCGAGGGTCTGGAGATCATCGATCCCGCCACCTACCCCGACATGGAGAAGATGGTTGAGACCATGGTGGAGCTCCGCAAGGGCAAGATGAGCCCCGAGGACTGCCGCGCCAATCTGCTGAAGGGCAACTACTTCGGCACCATGCTGGTGAAGATGGGCTATGCCGACTCCCTGCTGGGCGGCGCCACCTACTCCACCGCCGACACCGTCCGTCCCGCCCTGCAGCTGGTGAAGACCCGCAAGGGCGCCCATCTGGTCTCCTCCTGCTTCATTATGGCCCGGGAGGGCAAGGACGGCCAGGAGCTGCTGGCCATGGGCGACTGCGCCATCAACATCGACTACCAGGATACCGTGGACAAGGAAGGCAACGTGACCTTCACCGCCGCCGAAAAGCTGGCTGAGGTGGCCATTGAGACCGCCAAGACCGCCAAGGTCTTCGGCATCGACCCCAAGGTTGCCGTGCTGAGCTTCTCCACCAAGGGCTCCGGCAAGGGCGGCACCGTGGCGCTGTCCCAGGCCGCCACCGCCAAGGCCAAGGAGCTGGCTCCAGACCTGGCCATCGACGGCGAGATGCAGTTTGACGCCGCCGTGTCTCCCAC
>JAFXYD010000109.1 GCA_017541995.1 Oscillospiraceae bacterium | reverse complement strand
TCCCTGATCCCTGATCCCTGATCCCTGATCCTTGATCCCTGATCCCTGATCCCTGATCCCTGATCCTTGATCCCACCGCGGGCGGCTGCTTCCCCCGCAAAAAATCCGCCCGTTCGGCGGATTTTTTGTGGCGTTTTGTCAGAAAACGCGGTATAATGGCTCTGCGGCCTCCGGGCCGCGGCACAACGCTGGCGCTCCGGCGCCGGAAAGAGGAGATCCATGATCGGTACCATCGTCAATACCGTCGCCGTCCTGGCGGGCGGCGTCTGCGGGCATCTGTTCGGAAAGCTGCTGAAGCCCCGCTTCCAGCAGACCCTGACCATGGCCTGCGGCGTCAGCACCCTGTTTTTGAGCGTCGCCGGAGCCCTGCGCTATATGCTCCCCCTGGACGAAAAGAGTCTCCCGGGCGGCGGCTCCATGCTGGTCATCGCCTGCATGGCCCTGGGGGCTCTGATCGGGGAGCTGCTGAACCTCGAGGGCGGATTCCAGCGCTTCGGCCTCTGGCTCAAGGAAAAGACCGGCAGCGCCCGGGATCAGAATTTCGTCAACGGCTTTCTCACCGCCTCCCTCACCACCTGCGTGGGAGCCATGACCATCGTGGGCTCCCTCCAGGACGGCATCACGGGCGACTGGTCGATTCTGGGGGCCAAGAGCATTCTGGATCTGGTGATGGTCATGGTGCTCACCAGCTCCCTGGGCAAGGGCTGCATCTTCTCGGTGATTCCGATTTTTGTGATCCAGGGGGGCCTGACCCTGGCGGCGGGCTGGCTCCGGCCCCTGATGACGGAGCTGGCCATGTCCTATCTCTCCACCGTGGGCTCGGTGCTGATTTTCTGCGTGGGCGTCAACCTGGTCTGGGGCAGCAGGATCCGCACCGCCAATCTGCTCCCCGCCGTGCTCCTGGCCATTGCCGCCGCCTACCTGCCCATCCGGTTTTGAAAAACGCGCGTCCCGGCGGCCTGTCCGCCGTCCGGACGCGCGTTTTGCTTCGTTTTCCGCCTTCCCGCCGGGGCCCGGCCCCGGCGGACTTTTTTGCCCCCTCCGCGGGGCTCGTGCCCGGCCCGGAGCTTAGCCCGGGGCCTCCTCCCTCGCCACGCGGTTCAGCAGGCCCCGGAACCGGGCGCAGACCTCCCGGGGGCTCTCTCCCCCGGGCTTGTACCAGAATTCCGTCACATAGCGGCGGACGCCGATCTGCCAGGCAGCCCGGACCGCCGCCTCAAAGTCCACGTGGCCGCTGCCGTAGGGGAGCTCCCGGAAAACCCCGGGTGCGGTCTCCTTCAGATGCAGAGCCGTCACGGCGTCGCCGCCCCGCCGCAGATCCTCCGCCGGGTCCAGGCCCAGGGGGAGGCAGCCATTGGTGGTGTTGCCGATGTCGGGATAGAGCTTGAGCCAGTTGGAGCCGATGCGCCGTACCCAGGCCAGGCCCTTCTCCACGGTGTTCATGAAGTCGTTTTCCATGGTCTCAAAGCCCAGCTGCACCCCCGCCGCGGCGGCCCGCTCCGCCAGCTGCCGCGCCCCGGCCTCGAAGAGGGCCTCGGTCTCGGTGATGATCAGAGGCAGATGATAGCGGTTCCAGTACTCGTTCAGCACGATGCGCAGGCCCACCGGGTCGATCTGCGCCCCGTACTCGCTGGCGGCCAGATTCGTGTTCTTCTCGATCTTCCAGTAGCCGTACATATCGTAGTCCACCTCGTTGAAGCCCTCCACGCGGGTGCCCTTGGGGTGCTTCTCGTCGGCGGGGAAGGCCCGGGCCGTCAGGGTGCGGTAGTAGTTCAGGGCGATGAAGTCCATCTTGGCGGACTTCAGCAGGGCGGCGTCCTCCGGCTCCATGGCGGGAACCATATCCTGCTCCCGCAGGTAGGCCATATAGTAACCGGGGTACTCGCCGTTATAGTGCATATCCAGGCAGTAGTCGGTCTTGAACTGGTTGTTCATCCGGGCGGCCCACACGTCCTCGGGTTTGTTGCTCATGGGGTAGGTGACGGTGGAGCTGACGGCGCAGCCGATCCTGCCCCCCTCCACCAGCTCGTGGCAGGCCTTGACGGAGAGGGCGTGGGCCAGGAACATGTGGTAGTCCATCTGGGCCCGGAGCTTTTCCTTCTTCACGGGGTCGGGCTCGGTGATGTTCATGCGCTCGTCCACCCGCATCATGAGATTCTGCTCGTTGTGGACCTGCCAGTACTTCACCCGGTCTCCGAAGGCCGCGAAGCAGACCCGGGCGTAGCGCTCGAAGGCGAAGGCGCAGCGGCGGTCGGCCCAGCCGTTGTACTTCTCCACCAGGGCCCAGGGCAGGTCGAAGTGGTAGAGGGTGACGAAGGGAATGATGTCGTTCTCCAGCAGCCTGTCGATGACCTTGTTGTAGAAGGCGAGGCCCTCGGGGTTCACGGCGCCGTCGCCGTCGGGGATGATCCGGGCCCAGGCCACGGAGAAGCGGTAGGCCTTGAGGCCCAGCTCCTTCATCAGGGCAATGTCCGATTCCCAGTGATGATAGAAGTCGGAAGCCACCCTGGAGTCCGCCTGCCGGTCAGAGCGCTTGAAGGAATTGTAGTCGGCCACGGTCATGCCCTTGCCGCCCTCGTTCCAGCCGCCCTCGATCTGGAAGGCGGAGGAAGCCGCGCCCCACCAGAAGCTTTCGGGGAATTTGTATGCCATGTGACTGCTCCTTTCTCAGAAGGCGACCCTTCGGCGGCGAAACGCCGAAGGGCCGCGCCGGCCTGGGAGAAGTTGGCCGCGCCGGCGTAGCACATCAGTGTGTTGTGGCCGGAGCCGCAGCTGTGGACGGAGGCGGTGACCGCCACGTCATTGAGGCCCACAGGCAGCAGGGCGCGGTGGGCGCCGAAGATGACGAACACACCCCACAGAGCGCCCACCAGAGCGCCGCCCACCAGGGGACTGAAGCCCATGACGGTGCTGTAGAGCCACTGCATGCCGTAGCCGATGTAGGCGCCCACGGGGCCCACCACGGTGAGGATGACCGGCAGCATGATGATCAGAGACAGGCCGGGCACCAGGATGATCTGGAGCATCTCGGGGATGAGCTTGGTCAGGCCCTTTTCCAGCCATTTCAGCACAATGACGGCCAGTATGATGGGAATGACCGATTCTGTGTAGCCGAATACCTTGGTGGACTCACCGATGGTAAAGGCCATTTTCACCACAGGCAGGCCGAAAATGGTGTCGGAGACGGCGAAGTTGGTCTCCATCAGCGTGACCATGGCGGGCATGCAGAGGAAGGCGCCCAGCATCATGGCGGCACAGCACGATGGAGGCCTCCTTGTTGTCGTTGGGAGAGTAGAAGCGGTGGGTGGCCAGGAAGGCCCCGTCTACATGCTGGCAAGCCACGTCAAGCTGAACTGGGATTTCAACTTCGTCAGCGGCCCCATCGACGCCGTCACCACCCTGATCACCAACAAGGGCGCCGTGCCGGAGCTGCTGACCCCCTTCCAGGAGCTGGGCATCGAGGTGATCGTGGTCTGAAAGCCCACAGAACAGAAAAGCAGCGCGCCGGACCGAGAGGTCCGGCGCGCCGCCTTATGCCTCCGCCCGCGGCACTTTGGGAAGCTCCGCCTCCAGGGCCGCGCGCAGGCAGCTGACGGCTCCGGCGTCGGGGCGGCAGCGGAGCCGGAAGACGGGCAGCTGCTCCAGCAGGCGTCCCAGCAGCTCCGGCGACAGGGTGGCGGGCACCAGCTTATCCGGGGGTGCCGGGGGGTTGAAGTGCTTCTGCCAGGCGGGCTGGGCGATGTGGCCCACCATGACGGTCTGGGCTCCGTCCTCGATGAGGCCCCGGTAGATTCTGCCGCAGCTCTTCTCCCAGTCCTCGCAGCTGAGGTCGTTGACGGAGGTGAGGATGTGCTGGTCCACCTCGTCGCAGCCGTCGCCGCATCCAAAAAGGCCCCCTTCAGCCCTTGGCTGAGGGGGGCCTTGCCGCGTCCGCTCTCAGAGGCGGCCCGGCGCGTAAAAATCGCCCAGCACCGGGGGGCGGATGCCCGGTGCTGGGCGACGGACAGAGTCGGGGAACCGAAGGGCTTGGGAATGTGAAAAGAAAAGGAGAAAACACAGCGGCGCGGGCTCTTGCCCTCGCCCGGCTGCCGGAGGCCCGGCCGGTTCCCCGAAGGGCCGGCCCTCCGGCGCGAAGGGGGCTTATACCATGAGATCGTACTTCTCTACGTCGATGATGGCGGCGCCGTCGCAGGAGAAGGAGATGGAATCGGCGGAGACGGGGGTGTAGAGGACGAAGCTGGCGGCCTGCTCCCCGTCGTTGACGAAGAGCTCCAGGCTGTAGCGGTCCAGGATGATCCGCAGCTTCAGCTCGTCGTAGGCGGAGACGGGGAAGTCCCGGGAGTTTACGATGTCGTGGGGGAAGCCGGAGCGGCTGCGATCCACCCGGATGGTGTTATTCTCGGGCTTGTGGCGGATCACCGTGGCCCGCTCCCCGTCCTTGGCCAGGTTGATGCGGAAATAGCGGTACATGTTGTTCTTGCTGCCGGGGCGCACGGTGACGGTCATATCCAGGAAGCGGCCGGAGACCCCCTGGAGGTTGGTCTCCTGGGAGATCATCACGTTCTGATACTTGACCTTCACGGAGCGGTACTGCTCCAGCTCCCGGACGGGGTTCTGGATCAGGCGGCCGTCCCGGACCCGGAGCTCCCGGGGCAGGGTCATCTGGCCGAAGAAGGGCAGCTCCTTGACCTTGGAGCCCGAGGACTCCCAGCTCTGCATCCAGGCGATCATCACCCGGCGGCCGTCCTCCGTCTCCAGGGTCTGGGTGGCGTAGAAGTCGGTGCCGTAGTCGATGGCCTGGATGTTGTCCCGCAGCAGGTGCTTCCGCTCCCAGTCAAAGTCCCCGATGATGCAGAGGGTGGAGTTGCCGGGGTGGAATTCCAGGCCCATGGAGCTCATGTCCTGGGGGGAGGTCAGCAGCACGTGCTTCCCGTCCAGGGGGAAGAGATCGGGGCACTCCCACATCTTGCCGAACTGGTTGTGGCAGGAGGCCACGATGGAGGAGAACTTCCAGTGCAGGGCGTCCTCGCTCTCGAAGAGGAGGATGGAGCCGGAGCCGTCGGCGGGGCGGTTGCCCACCACGGCCCAGTACTTGCCCCGCTCAAACCAGATCTTGGGATCCCGGAAGTCAATCTCAGAGCCGCCCTCGGGCAGATCCTTTCCGTCCAGCACAGGATTGGCCTCCAGCTTCTGGTAGTCCACCCCGTCGCCGATGGCGATGCACTGGGTCTGATAGCCGTCCACCAGACCGTTGGAGCGGCGGACATTCCGGACGCCGGTGTACATCAGCAGGTGCCGCCCGTCGGGGAGCTCAATGGCGCCGCCGGAGAAGCAGCCGTCCTTGTCGTAGGGCATGTCCGGGGCCAGGGCGCAGGGAAGCCGCTCCCAGTGGATCAGATCCCGGGATTTGGCGTGGCCCCAATGCATGGGGCCCCATTTGGTGTCATAGGGGTAATACTGATAGAACAGGTGATACTCCCCCTGATACAGGGAGAAGCCGTTGGGGTCGTTGATCCAGCCCACGCCCGCGGTCAGATGGAAGCTGGGATGGGTGTTCTGCTCCGACAGGCCGGGCAGGTATTTATTCTCGAAGGCTCTGGCCTTTTGCAGTGTGTTTTTCATGCTTTGTTCTCCATTACAGTTTTTTTGCCGAATGGCGTGTCACAAGGCGCAGGCGGGCTGCGCCCTCTGACCTGCCGCTCGGAGAAAAATCCCCCTGTGCAGCACAGGCCGCTGCACAGGGGGCAGAGAGGTATCCGCACCGTGCCGGGCAGCACCGGCACGGTGGGATCATCCGGGGATCAGTGCTTAGAACTCCAGGTTTTTCTCGGTCTCTCTGGAGAAGACGTGGGCCACGTTGCCGTTGAAGCGGAAGCGCACGGGCTGGCCGATGTTGAAGCCTTCCTTCAGGTCCTGGGTGGGGACGATGATGATGACGTCCTTGCCGTCGGCGTTGACGTGCAGG
>JAFXYD010000108.1 GCA_017541995.1 Oscillospiraceae bacterium | reverse complement strand
GTCCCTACGGCAAAATCCAGCGCGGCTGCTTCGGGCGGGCGGCCAATGGCCGCCCCTACAGGCGGGTGGAGAACAACGTGGCGAGCAATGCTCGCCGCTGCGGGCGGGTCTCAATTCCAATGTTTTCAAATGGCAATTTGAAAACACCGACATTTTCAACTTTCAATTTTCAATTTTCAATTACGAAGCGTGCTTTGTCGTCGGCGGGCGCTCAATGAGCGCCCCTACAGGCGGGTCTGTTCCCCGTTCCCTGATCCCTAATTCTGGCCCCGCTTGACCTCGATGACGCTCTCGATGCCCCGCAGCTTGTTCATCACGGTGGTGAGCTGCTCCAGGCCCTTGACCTCGAAGGTGACGGTGAAGCCGCAGCGGCCGCCGGGCAGCTCCCGGCCGATGATCTCCTTCATGCGGATCTGCTGGGAGGTCAGCGCCGAGGAGACGTCCACCAGCAGGCCGTCCCGGTCCTCGGCCAGGACCTCCAGGGTGGTGGCAAAGGGCTTCTCGCCCACGGTGCTCCAGGAGACGTTGACCCAGCGGGCGGCCAGGTCCGGGTTGTTGGCGGCCCGGGCGTTGGGGCAGTCCCGCCGGTGGATGGAGACGCCGTAGCCCTTGGTGATGAAGCCCACGATGTCGTCCCCGGGGACCGGGGTGCAGCAGCGGGAGAACTTGATCATGCAGGAGTCGATGTCCTCCACGATGACGCCGGTGTTGCTGTGGCGGTCCTGCTGGACGGGCTGGGCGATCTCCAGCACCTTGCTCTCCTTGGGCGCCGAGGCGGAGCGGCTGGCCTTCAGCAGGTCCTCCCGGATCTTGCCCATGGCCTTGACCGCGGTGATGCCGCCGTAGCCGATGGCGGCGTACATATCGTCCAGGGAGTCGAAGCTCAGCTTCCGCAGCAGCATGGGCTGCAGCTCCTCGTCCTGAAGCAGGGCGGGGGCGATGTTCATGCGGCGCAGCTCGCCCTCGAAGCTGGCCTTGCCCCGGGCGATGTTCTCCTCCCGCTTCTCCTTTTTGAACCACTGCTTGATCTTGGAGCGGGCCTGGTTGGACTTGCAGATGTTGAGCCAGTCCCGGGAGGGGCCCTTGGCGGACTTGGAGGTGAGAATCTCCACGATGTCGCCGTTGCGGAGCTGCACGTCGTAGCCGGCGATGCGGTTGTTGACCTTGGCGCCGATCATGGTGTTGCCCACGCCGGAGTGGATGGCGTAGGCGAAGTCGATGGGCGTGGAGCCCGCCGGCAGGGAGATGACCTTGCCCTTGGGAGAGAAGACGAAGACCTCGTCGTCAAACATATCCACCTTGAGGCTTGAGATATAGTCCTCGGCGTCGGTCTCCTGCTGGTCCTCCAGGAGCCTGCGGATCCAGTCGAATTCCTTGCCCTCGCCGGCCTCGATGCCCTCCTTGTACTTCCAGTGGGCCGCGATGCCGTTCTCCGCGATCTCGTGCATCTCCTTGGTGCGGATCTGCACCTCGAAGGGGATGCCCTCGTCGCCGATGACGGTGGTGTGGAGGCTCTGATAGTTGTTGGGCTTGGGGGTGGAAATATAGTCCTTGAAGCGGCCCGGCACCAGCTTGAACATCTCGTGGATGTGGCCCAGGACGTTGTAGCAGTCGGCGATGCTGTCCACGATGACCCGGAAGGCGTAGAGGTCATAGAGCTCGTCCAGGGTCTTGTTCTGCTCCTTCATCTTGCGGTAGATGGAGTAGACGTGCTTGATCCGGCCGGAGATGGAGCCTTTGATCCCCACGGCCTCCAGGCGTTCGGAGATCTTGTCCTGAATGTTCTTCATGAAGGCCTCGGCCTCGGCCTGGTGGGCCTCCAGATAGTCCACCAGCTCCCGGTAGCCGTCCGGGTCCAGGTACTGCAGGGCGCTGTCCTCCAGCTCCCACTTGATCTTCTGCATGCCCAGGCGGTGGGCCAGGGGCGCGTAGATGTCCATGGTCTCCCGGGACTTGGTGATCTGCTTGGGGCGGCTCTGGTACTCCATGGTCCGCTGGTTGTGGAGCCGGTCGCAGATCTTAATCAGCACCACCCGGATGTCCTTGGACATGGCCATGAACATCTTGCGCAGGTTCTCCACCTGCTGCTCCTCCAGGGTGGAGAACTCCACCCGGGTCAGCTTGGTGACGCCCTCCACCAGCTCGGCCACCGTCTTGCCGAAGAGCCTGGAAATCTCGTCAAAGGAAGCGGAGGTGTCTTCGATGCAGTCGTGGAGCAGGGCGGCTGTGATGGCGTCGGTGTCCAGGCCGATCTCGGCCACGATCTCGGCCACCGCCAGGGGATGGATGATATAGGGGGAGCCGTCCTTGCGCTTCTGGTCCTTGTGCTTCTCGCAGGCGTATTGAACCGCCCGCTCCACCTTCTCCAGATCGGTGTTGGGCACGTAGGTCCGGATGGCGTCCATCATGGAATCGTAGTGAGCTTGGAAGGTCTCCATCGCGGCGGCCTCCTTTCGATAATTAAGAATTCAGAAGTAAGAATTGAGAATTGTCGGAGTTTTGCAGATTGCCATCTGCAAAATGGAATTGAAAATCATCGAAACGAGCGCAAATCATGGATCATCGTTCAAATGGCAATTTGAACGATACCACAATTTTCAATTCTCAATTCTCAATTTTCAATTCGTCCCGGGCGGGGATGCGGCGGCCTGGGGCAGGCCGCCCTACGGGCGATTGCCGCTCTTGGCGGCCCGCAGGGCCTTGACGATGGGGCTGGCGTCCAGGTCCACCTTGCTGCCGTCGGTGGTGATGTGGATCTGGTAGCAGCGGCGGCAGGTCCGGAGCTCGATGAGCCCCTGCTCGGCGAAGACGTCCAGGCAGATCCGGGTCTTGCTGAGGGTCAGGCTCCCGGAAGCGCTGCGGGCGATCTTCCGCCCCATGCAGCTGAAATTCTCCTGGAGCCGGTCGTCCCGGCTGTTGGCAATCAGATAGCGCCAGACCGCCACGAATTCGCTGCGGCTGGGCAGGAGCCGGGCCGCGGCGGCGGGGTCCAGGAGCTCGCGGCGGGTGAAGCGGCGGTAGAGGGCCAGCTCGTCGGCGGTCTCGTCCCGCAGGCTGCGGCTCAGGCGCAGGTCCACCACGTTGAGCTGGACCGTGCGGCTGCCGCGGAATTCGTTGATCTGGGGGGTAAAGGCCACGTCCACGGCGTCGCCCACGGCCACGCCGGCGGCCAGGGCCGTCTGGGAGAAGAAGATGGCGGCCAGGTTTTGGCCGTTCCGGCAGCGGAGGATCAGCCGCAGATGCTTGCCGCCGCCCACCTCCGTGAGCTGGACCACCGTCGCGTCCTCCACGCAGAGCACGGGGATGGGACAGCCGGTGCCGCAGGGCTCCAGCTGGCTCAGGGCCTGGACGTTCTCCAGGCTCAGCAGGGCGGGGTCCACGCAGCAGTCCACCGCCAGGGCGGTATCCGCTGCGCCGGAGCGCCGGAACTCCGCGGCCAGTGCCGTGACGGCCTGCCGGAAGGCGGGGACCTTCTCCCGGGTGATGGTGAAGCCCGCGGCCAGCTCATGGCCGCCGAAGCTCTCCAGCAGGTCCGAGAGCTTGGTCAGAGCGGCAAAAAGATTAAAGCCGCCGTAGCTGCGGGAGGAAGCCTTGCCCCGCTCGCCGTCCATGCAGATCAGGAAGGCGGGACAGTTGTACTCCTCCGAGAGCCGGGAGGCCACGATGCCGACGACGCCCTGGTGCCAGGTCTCCCCGGCCAGGACGATGGCCTCGGGATGGGCGTCCGGCCCCAGCATGGCCACGGCCTCCTGGTAGATGCCGGCCTCCACCCGCTGCCGCTCCCGGTTGAGGCGGCAGAGGCTCTCGGCCAGGGCGCGGGCCCGGGCGGAGTCCCGGGTCATGAAGAGCTCCAGGGCCTGGTCCACCTGGCCCATGCGGCCCGCGGCGTTGATGCGGGGGGCCAGCAGATAGCCCACGGTGGAGGTGGTGACCGGGCCGCCCAGGCAGCCGCATTCCTCCATCAGGGCGGCGATGCCCGGCCGGGCGGGCCTGACCAGCGCGTTGAGGCCCTTGACCACCATGGTCCGCACCTCGCCCCGCAGGGGCATCACGTCGGCCACAAGCCCCAGGCAGAGCAGGTCCGAGAAGCGCTCCAGCAGCCCCGCCTGGTCGCCGGAGATGGCGGCGGCCAGCTGGAAGGCGATGCCCACGCCGGAGAGGTCCCGGTGGGGATAGCCGCAGTCGGCGCGGTGGGGGTCCACCACCGCCGCGGCCCGGGGAAGCTCGTCCTTGCATTCGTGGTGGTCCGTGATGACCAGGTCGATGCCCAGCCGCCGGCAGAGCTCCGCCTCGGCGTTGGCGGTGATGCCGCAGTCCACGGTGACGATCAGGTTCACCTGCCGCTTGCAGAGCCAGCGGATGGCCAGCTCGTTGAGGCCGTAGCCCTCCTCCAGCCGGGCCGGGATGTACGGTGTGACCCGCGCGCCCATACTGCGCAGAAACTCCGTCAGCAGGGCGGTGGAGGTGATGCCGTCCACGTCGTAATCTCCGAAGACGGCGATATGTTCCCTTCTCGCCACGGCCAGGCGCACCCGATCCGCGGCGCTCTTCATGTCCTTCATCAGGAATGGGGAATTGAGCGGCGCGTCGCCGCGGAGATAGTCCCGCGCCGCCGCCGCGTCCCCATAGCCCCGCGCAGAGAGGATCCTGGCGCAGAGCGGCCCGTAGCCCGCCTGCTCCAGCTCCCGCGCCTGCGCCGCATCGAAGGACGATACGTTCCAGGCTCCGTATTTCACAATTATCCACATCCAACTATTTTTTTCTTTCTATTATAGCACCCGGCGGCAGATTACACAATAGTTTTTTCAAGCAAAAAGCCTCCCGCGTCTGACGCGAGAGGCCTTTTTGCCTGGCGGGAATCGCTTATTCGGTATTACGCCCGCTTCTTCTTTGCCAGAAGCTTGTTGACCACGATGCCCAGAATCAGGGCGCAGGCCACGGTGCGGATCTCCACGGCGCCGATCTTGACGATCAGACCGCCCACGCCGGTGATCAGGATCACGGAGGCGGTGAAGAGGTTCCGGTTCTCGTTCAGATCCACGTTCTGGAGCATCTTCAGACCGGAAACGGCGATGAAGCCGTAGAGGGCGATGCAGACGCCGCCCATGACGCAGGAGGGGATGGACTCCAGGAAGGCGATGAAGGGGGACAGGAAGGAGATCAGGATGCAGAGCACCGCCGCGTACCAGATGGTGATGATGGAGGCGTTGCCGGTGATGGCCACGCAGCCGATGGACTCGCCGTAGGTGGTGTTGGGGCAGCCGCCGAAGACCGCGCCGGCCATGGAGCCGATGCCGTCGCCCAGCAGGGTCCGGTGCAGGCCGGGCTCCTTGAGCAGATCCCGCTCCACGATGGAGGAGAGGTTCTTATGGTCGGCAATGTGCTCGGCGAAGACCACGAAGGCCACGGGGACGTAGGCGGTGAACAGGGTCACGAAGTAGGAAAGGCTCAGCTCGGAGAAGGCGCCCTTGGCCTTCAGGAAGGTGAAGCCCCACTCGCTGGGGTCGTACTTGATAAAGGATTTCAGCGTGACGTTGGAGAAGCAGTCGATAAAGGGCTGGAAGCTGATGATCTTCAGCTTGTCGACGCCGGCAAGGTCGCCGATGAGATAGAAGACGCAGGCGCAGACGTAGCCGGCCAGGATGCCCAGGATGAAGGGGATCAGCCGGGAGGTCTTCTTGCCGAAGGTGGCGAAGAGCACCGTGGTCAGCAGCGTGACGAGGCCGCAGGCCAGGCAGACGTAGACGGAGCCGACGGGGTTCTCCACCACCTGCTCCACGATGGTGGGGATGCCGTTCTTGAGCTCGATGACGTATTCCATGGACTCGGTGGTGACGGAGCTCTTGAGCAGGTCCGCGATGGCGTTGGGCGCCAGGGACAGACCGATGATGGCCACGGTGGGGCCGATGACCACGGGGGGCATCAGCTTGTTGAGCCAGTCGGTGCCCAGGGTCTTGGCAAAGATCGCCAGGATCACGTACACCAGGCCCGCCAGCACCGCGCCGAGGATCAGGCCCAGATAGCCCAGGGCCATGGAAGCGGCGCCCGCGAAGGCGGAGCACATGGAGCCGATGAAGGCGAAGGAGGAGCCCAGGAAGACGGGGCTCTTGGAGCGGGTGAAGAGCAGATAGACGATGGTGCCGACGCCGGCGCCGAAGAGAGCGGCGGCGGGGTCCATCTGGGAGCCAACCGCGCCGTTGACGACGGCGGGAACGGCCAGGGTGGCAGCCATGATCGCCAGGACCTGCTGGAAGGCGAACAGGATGCGCTGGGAGAACTTGGGCTTGTCTTTGATGCCGTAAATGAGCTTCATGTTTTGAGTTCCTCTCTTTCTTTTCTTTCAGAGATGGGGCGTGCGGGACGGGCCGCGGCTTCGGCGCGTCCCCGCCAAGGGCTGCGTTTCGGAGCAAAAAGAAAAAAACGTACCCTGTCGTCGGACGGGTACGTGTCAGCGTTATGAGCGGTCCTTGGGCCTCTCACTCCCGCCTTCAGACTTTTCGCACGCCAGTATATCACGCTCGGGCGCGTCTGTCAAGTGTTTTATTCGCGAATTCGGATTTGTTGGGTTGAGGCAATAGGCAATAGTTGAATAGGCAATAGGAGAACGACGGAGCTGCGACGCATCCTTCGCACTCCTATTGCCTATTGCCTGATCCCTATTGCCTAATCGACAAATCCCGATTTTTTTGAATAGCTCTTGCCAATTCCCTCTCAAGTTGCTATAATAATATCAGACGCCTGCATACTTATCATAATGAGGTGAAGGAACATGAAACGAGAAAGCGGCATTCTCCTGCACATTTCCTCCCTGCCCACCAAGTACGGCATCGGCACGCTGGGCGAGGAGGCCTTCCGGTTTATCGACTTCCTGAAGGCTGCGGGCCAGACCTACTGGCAGGTCCTGCCCATCGGCCCCACCAGCTACGGCGACAGCCCCTATCAGAGCTGCTCCGTCTACGCCGGCAACCCCTATTTCGTGGATCTCGACACCCTGCTGAAGGAGGGCATTCTGAAGCCCGAGGACCTTGAAAACTGCTTCTGGGGAAAGCCCGGCCGGGTGGATTACGGCGCCCTCTACTATTACCGCCTGCCCCTGCTGGAGCGGGCCTACAGCCGCGGCCGCTCGCTTCGGAAGGCTGAATTCGCCGCCTTCCGCGCCGCCAACCCCTGGGTGGAGGACTACGCCCTCTTCATGGCCCTGAAGCGGAAGTTCGGCGGCCTGCCCTGGAACCAGTGGCCCGAGAAGGCCGCCCGCCGGGACCCCGACGCCTTGGCGCGTTACCGGGAGGAGCTGAAGGAGGATATCTCCTGCTTCGCCTTTACCCAGTATCTCTTCGACGAGCAGTGGAGCAGGCTGTCCGCCCACGCGAAGGCGCAGGGCATCCGTCTGATCGGCGACATTCCCATCTACGTGACCCTGGACTCCTGCGACGTGTGGCTGAACCCCCAGCTCTTCCAGCTGGACGAGTCCTGCGCCCCCACGGGCGTGGCCGGCTGCCCGCCCGACGGCTTCTCCGAGGACGGCCAGCTCTGGGGCAACCCCCTCTACGACTGGGCCAGGCACGAGGCCACGGACTTTGCCTGGTGGAAGGAGCGCGTCCGGGCCTCCGCCCGCTTCTTTGACCTGATCCGCATCGACCACTTCCGCGGCCTGGAGAGCTACTGGGCCGTCCCCTTCGGCGAGGAGACCGCCCGCAACGGCAAATGGGTCAAGGGCCCCGGCATGAAGCTGGTGAAGGCTCTGCGGGAGGGCGTGCCCGAGGTGGACTTCATCGCCGAGGACCTGGGCTACCAGACCCCCGAGGTGGAGCAGCTGCTGAAGGACTCCGGCTTCCCCGGCATGAAGGTGCTGGAGTTCGCCTTCTACGGCGAAAACGGCGACTATCTGCCCCACAACCACACGCAGAATTCCGTCTGCTACATCGGCACCCACGACAACTACACGCTGGCCCAGTGGCTGGCGGAGGAGTCTGAGGAGACCGTGGCCAAGGCGGTCAAATACCTGGCGCTGACGAAGGAGGAGGGCTACATCCGCGGCTTTATGCGGGCCGGCATGAGCTCCGTGTCCCGGATCTTCGTGGCCCAGATGCAGGACTGGCTGGAGCTGGGCGCCGAGGCCCGGATGAACGCCCCCGGCGCGCTGAGCACTGCCAACTGGAGCTGGCGGCTGACGGAGCTGCCCGGCGAAGAGCTGGCCGCCGAAATTCTGGAAATGACCAAACGCTACGCAAGAACAGGAGAACCCGTACATGCATGACAAGCTGACCAGACAGGACATCGCGCTGATGGAAAAGGAGCTGGAGGACCGGCGGCTGAACATCCGCCCCGCCATTATGGAGGAGGTCAAACGAACCCGGGCCTTCGGGGACCTCAGCGAGAACTACGAATACAAGGCGGCCAAGGACGCCCAGCGGAAGAACGACTCCCGGGTGCGCTATCTGGAGAACATGATCAAGACCGCCAAAATCATCGACGAGGACAGAGGCCGCCCCGGCGGGGCCAAGCTCTACGACCGGGTGACCCTCTGGCTGCCCGAGGACGAGGAGGAAATGGTGATCCAGGTGGTCTCCACAGTCCGCACCAACCCCAACGAGGGTCTGATCTCCCTGGAGAGCCCCCTGGGCAAGGCCGTGCTCGGCGCCCGGGTGGGGGAGCTGCTCACCGTCCGGGTCAGCGAGACCTATTCCTACGACGCCGAGGTCCGCTCCATCGAGGAGGCCCGGGACGACGGCAGCGCCCCGCTGCTGCCCTACTGAGCCCTCGGCGCAGACCCCGCGAAGGCCTCCGGCCTCGGCCGGGGGCTTTTGCGTTCTCCGGCCCCCGGGCATTGACGCGGGGGAAATCATCGGGTATAATAGACCAAAACCCGCAAAACCAGGATCAAGGGAGGATCTTCCTATGCAAGCGCAATATGACGTCATCATCATCGGCGGCGGCATCGGAGGGCTTATGGCCGCCTACGGGCTGCGGATGAACCAGCCGGGGCTCCGGGTCGCCATCGCGGAGAAGGGCCGCCGGGTGGAGCAGCGGAAATGCCCCGCCGCCGGGGGCAGGAGCTGCGTCTACTGCCCGGTCTGCTCCATCACCTCGGGCTTTGCCGGGGCGGGGGCCTTCTCCGACGGCAAGTTCAACCTGGGCACTGCCTACGGCGGCACCCTGGGGGAGGAGCTGGGGGAGCGGCTGGCCATGGAATACATCGACCGGGTCAGCGACGTGCTGGACCGCTTCACCCCGGCGGGGATCCACGTGAAGGAATACGGCTCCAACGAAGCGCTGAAGCTGAAATGCCTGCAAAACAACCTGCGGCTGCTGGACATGAACGTGAAGCACCTGGGCACCGACAACAACCTGCTGATTATGGAAAATCTGATCCGCTGGCTGGAGGAGCAGGGGGTGGAGCTGCTGCCCGACACCGAGATCCGGCAGGTGGAGGCCGTCCCCGGTGGCTACCGCCTGCGCAGCGGCCAGGGCGAGCTGGAGGCCGGAACCCTCGTCATCGCCACGGGCCGCAACGGGGCGGAGTTCGTGGGGGAGCTGTGCCGGCAGTTCGGCATCTCCATGAAGTCCAACGCCGTGGACATCGGCGTGCGGGTGGAGATGAAGGACGCCATCTGGCGGGAGTTCTCCTCTCAGATCTACGAGCCCAAGATCCTCTGCCGCACCAGAACCTTTGAGGACCGGACCCGGATGTTCTGCTTCAACCAGGGGGGCATCGTCTCGGCGGAGAACAACGACGGGGTCATCACCGCCAACGGCCACAGCTTCGCGGACCCGGCCAGGAAGACCGAGAACTGCAACTTCGCCATTCTCTCCTCCATCCACTTCACCGAGCCCTTCAACAACCCCACGGAGTACGCCAAGTCCTTCTCCAAGATGGCCAATCTCATCGGCAACGGCAACGTGCTGGTGCAGCGCTTCGGGGATCTGATCCGGGGCCGCCGCACCAACGACCACCGGCTGGGGCAGAACACCGTGATCCCCACCCTGAAGGCCACGGCAGGGGACCTGAGCCTGGCCCTGCCCCACCGGATTCTCACCAACATCATCGAGACCATCTACGCCCTGGACAAGGTGGCCCCCGGCACCGCCAACGACGACACCCTGCTCTACGGCCTGGAGTCCAAATACTACTCCCTGAAGCCGGACCACGACAGGGATTTCCGCGTCTGCGACGGCATCTACCTCATCGGCGACGGCTCCGGCATCTGCCGCGGCCTCAGCCAGTCCGGCGCCATGGGCCTCTACGTGGCGGACAAAATCGCCCGCCCGTAGCGGCGGGCATCGCTCGCCACGGCGTCCCCCGCCCGCACCGTCTTCGATGAACGCCGTAGGGGCGCTCATCGAGCGCCCGCCGTTCCCCGCACCGCGGCGAATTGAAAATTGAGAATTTCGGTGTTTTCAAATTGCCATTTGAAAACGTTGGAAAAGGGGACGGGGGAGACGGATTCACCCGTGAAGGGTGCAATGTCTCGCTGCGACGCGCAGCCAGTCCTTTAGGGCGCTCGAAATGACAGAATCGGGGCCCTTTCGCGGGGCCAGCTCGGAGCCGTCCGCCGTACCGTGTCCCGGCGCGGCAGCAGAGCGCAGCAATACCGGGAATGCGCAGCAGAGCGCAGCAATGCCGGCAATGCGCAACAATGTTCAGCATTGCCGACAACGCGCAACAGAGCGCAACAATGTTCAGCAATGCTCAGCATTCCCGGCAATCTTCAACAAAGCCAACATATTCAAATTCAAATTCAAATACAAATTCAAATATATCCCCCTATATCCCCCTTGCGGGGTACGGCGGGACGGGAAACCCGTCCCCTACGGCGGAAAGCGTCCCGTTCCTGTCATTGCGAGACCAGCTCTGCATAAGTTCCGGCAGCCAAATATGCCGCGCTGAAGCTTGCATATTTGGGCCGTCACTTAAGTCCGCAGACTGGTCGTGGCCCTAGCTCCGCGTCGCCGTTCCCCCGTCCCCATTTCCAGTGTTTTCAAATCGCAATTTGAAAACACCGCCATTTTCAATTTTCAACTTTCATTTTTCAATTCCCGCTTCGCCCGTGGCCGGGTGCATGTGGCGGTCAATGACCGCCGCTACGGCGGGGTGCGGGGTACGGCGGG
>JAFXYD010000107.1 GCA_017541995.1 Oscillospiraceae bacterium | reverse complement strand
GTGGTGAAGTTTGTGAGCTTCCAGCGATAGCGAACTAAATCCCGAAGTTGACGGATATCTGCCGGAGGGATAAAGCTCCCGGAAACAAGATCGTGCTTGAAGATATCCGCGATCCACTTGGCATCTTTCTTGTCAGTCTTCTTGCCTCGAATTGCCTTGACGTACTTCGGATGGGCAAGAACAATGTTGCAGGATGATTCCAGTATGTTGTAGATGGGAATCCAGTACTTTCCTGTGGACTCCATGCACACATCCTTGCAGTTGTGTTCCGCCAGCCATGCACCACACCGACGGAGGTCGCCGGTAAATGTTGAAAACCTCTTGCTTGTGTAAGTCGTGACACCTTGGCTGTTTGTTGTGGCGATACAAGCGACAAGAAACGATTTGTGGACATCCATCCCACAGCAAATGGGATAAACAATTTTGAGCATAACACATCCCCTCAATGCGATATTTGAGGGAACAGGCAGTGACTGGACGCTCACTGAAAGATTGAAGTAGTCCGTCTCTCCAAAGATAAGGTTACAGGGTGCAAAGCCCTACACATTTGTGCTTGAAAGAGCGTCCGGCAACACATAACGATTCAGTCCAGCGCGAGGCTGAGCCTACTCACCTCCACGTGCTCTGTAGTGTACCTGCTTCCTCAAGCCTATTCTAACAGATTTTGACTTGCTGCGTTAGAGGCACCGGTTTCATGCCTTTTTGTGCCTTCCGCGCAGCGGAAAGGAATGGTCATAACAATGAAAAACGTAATGGGTCTTGTTTTCGCCAACATCTATGACAGCTCTCTGGGTCAGCTCACCAACAAGCGCACCCAGGCTTCCCTTCCCTACGGCGGCCGCTACCGCCAGATCGACTTCACCCTGTCCAATATGTCCAACGCCGGCATCCGCCACATCGGCATCGTCACCCAGTACAACTTCCAGAGCCTGATGAACCACATCGGCTCCGGCGAGGAGTGGGATCTGGAGCTGGAGGAGGGCGGCCTGGAGTTCATCACCCCCTATTCCATGGGCGTGAGCAACACCTTCCGGGGCAAGCTGGAGGCCATTGCCGCCGCCAGCAGCTCCTATCTGGAGCGGGGCAAGGAGGAATACATCATCCTGGCCGACGCCGCCGTGGTCTGCGCCATCAACCTTCAGGAGGTCATGGACGCCCATATCGCCTCCGGGAAGGACGTGACCGTGGTGGTCAAGGCCGGCATCGCCAACAGCAAGAAGCAGCTGGATCTGGCCGTCCGTCTGAACAGTGAGGGCGAGATCTCCGACATGGCGGTGGACTACGCCGCCCCCGAGGACTATCTGGCCTCCATGGGTATGTTCATCATGCGCAAGGACCTGCTGCTGAAGTCCGCCGAGGAATGCGTCAGCCACAACCGCTACCGCTTTGAGCGGGAATTCATCCTCCAGGATTGGAGCGAGGGTCTGCTCTCCGTGAACGCCTACGAGTTCCACAACGTGGCCCTGTTCAACGAGTCCACCGAGGAATACTTCCGCAACAATCTGGCCATCATCGATAAGAACGTCCGCCACAGCCTCTTCCGGGACGGCCTGACCATCTACACCAAGGTCCGGGATCAGGTTCCCTGCTACTACGGCGAGAACTCCGAGATCGACGACTGCATCGTGGCCGACGGCTGCGTGCTGCTGGGCGCCGCCTATAACTCCGTCCTCTTCCGGGGCGTGAAGCTCTCCACCGGCGCCAGCGTCAAGAACTGCGTGGTTATGGCCAACACCGAGATCGGCATCGGCGCCCAGCTGGAATACTGCATCCTGGACAAGGACGTGAAGATCAACGCCGGCGTCAAGCTCATCGGCACCATGGAGCACCCCGTGATCCTCAACCGGGGTGACGTTGTATGAGAATCGCCATGATCGCCTCTGAGGCCGCCCCCTTCGTGAAGACGGGCGGCCTTGGGGACGTGATGCAGGCCCTTCCTGCGGAGCTCGCCCGCATCCCCGGCAACGAGATTTCTCTCTTCCTCCCCTACTACAAAAAAATCAAGTACGACCCCCGGCAGGACGCGGAGCCCGTCTGCTCCTTCACCGTGAACCTCACCTGGCGGCAGCAGTACGTGGGCGTCTTCCGGCATCGGGGCGGTGAAAACGAGCCCACGGTATACTTCATCGACAACGAGTTCTACTTCTGCCGGGACGGGATCTACGGCTTCTACGACGACGGCGAGCGCTTTGCCTACTTTGCCAAGGCGGTGCTCAGCGCCATGGAGAAGCTGGAGCTGCAGCCGGAGCTGATCCACTGCCACGACTGGCAGAGCGCCCTGGTGCCCGTGTACCTGGACGCCGAGTTCCGGGGCAGCTTCCCCAGCACCCGCACGGTCTTCACCATCCACAACGTGGAGTACCAGGGCAAGGCCGGGGCCGAGTTCTTCAACGAGGTTCTGGGCCTCAGCGACCGCTGGCGCGGGATCTGCACCTTTGACGGCTGCATCAACTTCATGAAGGCCGCCATTGTCACCGCCGACGCGGTGAGCACCGTCTCCGAGACCTACGCCCGGGAGCTGCGCTACCCCTACTACGCCCACGGTCTGTCCGGCATTCTGGCCTCCAAGGGAGACCGGCTGCTGGGCATCACCAACGGCATCGACGTGCTCCATCTGAACCCCGAGACCGACCGGGCTCTGGAGCAGAACTACAGCGCCAAGGCTCCGGCGGGCAAGAAAGCCTGCAAGCGGGCCCTGCAGCGGGAGCTGGGTCTGGTGGAGAACGACGCTCCCATCCTGGCCATGGTGACCCGCCTGGTCTCCCACAAGGGCATTGACATTCTCTGCTACATCCTCCGCCGCCTGCTGGAGCGGGAGCTGGAGCTGGTGATCGTGGGCACCGGCGAGGCCAAGTACGAGCACGCCCTGCAATCCGTGGCCAGCGAGTACCCGGGCAAGTTCTCCATGAATCTGCGCTTCGACTCCGCCCTGGCCTCCCGGGTCTACGCGGGCTCCGATCTGTATCTGATGCCCTCCAAGTCCGAGCCCTGCGGGCTGAGCCAGCTCATCGCCATGCACTACGGCACCGTGCCCGTGGTGAACGCCACCGGCGGCCTCAAGGACACCGTGCCCCCCTTCAATCCCGAAACCGGGGAGGGTCTGGGCTACACCTTCCAGAGCTACAACGGCGACGACTTCCTGGGCGCCGTGGACCGGGCCCTGGGGGACTACTACGGCGACCCCGCCGTCTGGTCCGCCCTGGTGCGCCGGGACATGGAGGCCGACTTCTCCTGGAAGCTCCCCGCCCAGAAGTACATGGAGCTGTACTGCTCTCTGGTGTAGCGGCGAAGCAGCTTAGAAGGAATAAGGAATAAGTAATAGGTAAAAATTTTGGTGTTTTCCAATTCTGCGAATTGGAAAACAAAAAAAGCAGGGGCAGACCAGATGGTCTGCCCTTGTTTATTCTCGTTTTGCGAGCTTTGTACCACTTAGGAGAATCAGGGCGCCGCAGGCGGTGATGATGCCGAGGGTGATCCAGTCCTTGGCGGTGAACTGCTCCGGGTGGAGGAAGAAGAGCTTTGGGAAGAAGGCAACAGCGGCAGCGAAGGCCGCGCTCATGACGACGCAGAGAGCTGCCCGCAGCCTGGTGAAGGGGCGGCAAGTCAGAGCCAGGTTCACCAGCCCCAGGGCCCCGGCCGACAGCACTGCCATGGTGGAGCTGACGGCAAAGGGGGTGCCCCGATGGTGGACGATCAGCGCCGCCACGGCGCAGCAGGTCACAGCCGCCGCCCCGGGAGCCGCCCGCAGCAGCACCCGCCGCAGGAAGCGGCCCTTGGCGCGCTCATGGGAGGGCTCCAGCGCCAGGAAGAAGGAGGGGCTGCCGATGGTCACCGCGGAGATCAGCGTCAGCTGAATGGGCTGGAAGGGATAGCGCAGGGGCAGCAGCAGGGTCAGAATGGCAAGGGCTGCCGAATACAGCGTTTTCACCAAAAACAGGCTGGCCGTTCTGGTGATATTGCCGATCACCCGTCGGCCCTCCGCCACCACGGCGGGGAGGGAGTTGAAGTCCCCGTCCAGCAGCACCAGCTGAGCCGCGTGCTCCGTGGCCTCGGCGCCTCCGGCGATGGCAATGGAGCAGTCCGCGCTCTTCAGAGCGGGGATGTCGTTGACGCCGTCGCCGGTCATGGCCACGCTGTGCCCGTCGGCCTTGAGGGCCCCCACCAGCAGGCGCTTCCGGTCCGGGGTCAGACGGCCGAAGATCACCTGATCCCGGGCTGCGGCCAGCTCCTCGTCCGTCAGCCTGCCGCAGTCCACGGCCCGGTCCGCCTCGGGCAGGCCCAGAGCCCGGGCCACGGCGGAAACGGTGCGGGGATCGTCCCCGGACATGATCTTGACACTGACTCCCTCCCGGCGGAACCAGGCCAGGGTATCCGCCGCCGCGGGGCGGACGGTGTCCCGCAGCAGGAAATAGCCCAGGCAGCGCTCCACGGGGGGCAGGCTCTCCCCGGAGATCTCGCCCCGGGCCTCCGCCAGGGCCAGGACCCGGAAGCCCTGCTCCGCCCAGTGCTCCAGCTCCCCGGGGAGCCAGTCCAGCACAAAGGAGGGCGCCCCCAGGATCAGCACCTGGCCGTCGGCAAAGGCGGCGGCGGATTTCTTCCGGGCGGAGGAGAAGGCCAGGGTCTGGACGGGCTTCTCGCTGCCCCCGGGATAGGCCCCGGCCAGGGCCCGGAGGGTGCCGGAGCCCGCCTCAAAGGCCCCCAGGAAGCGGGATATTCCCGCGGTAAGCTCGGCTTCCTCGGCCTGGGCGGGGACGGCCCGCTCCAGGCTCATCTCCCCGGTGGTGAGGGTGCCGGTCTTGTCCAGGCAGAGCACGTCCGCCCGGGCCAGGGTCTCGATGCCGAAGAGCTCCTGCACCAGGGTCTGGCGGCGGCCCAGCTTCACCACCCCGGCCATCAGAGCCACGGAGGTCAGCAGAATCAGCCCCTCGGGGATCATGCCGATCATGGCCGCCACCACGGCGGGGACGGCCTCCCCGATGGGGGTGTGGCGGGTCAGATATTCCCGCAGAAAGAGCAGCAGGCCCAGGGGCACCAGCAGGCGGCTGATCCAGCTCACCAGCCGGTTCAGATCCGTCATCAGCTCCGATTTGGGGGAGCGGATGCGGCGGGCGTCCCCCATGAGCCGGGCGGCGTAGCTGTCGTCCCCCACGGCGGCCAGCTGGGCCGTGACCCGTCCCTCCGTCAGAAAGGAGCCGGACATAAGCCAATCCCCGGGCTGACGCCGCATGGGGTCGCTCTCTCCGGTGAGGAGGGATTCGTCGGCAGCGCAGCTGCCCTCCCGGACAATGGCGTCGGCGGGGAGCTGATCCCCGGCCCGGAAGACCACCAGGTCCCCCAGCACCAGGTCCTCCGGCGGGCAGTCCGTCTCGGCCCCGTCCCGGATGGGGTGGCAGGGCTTCTCCTGGAGCAGCCGCAGCTTGTTCAGCATGGCCCGGGCCCGGAGGGACTGGACGGTGCCGATGAGGGTATTGGAAAAGACCACGCCCAAAAACAGCATGTTCCGCCAGGAGTCCACCAGGGCCAGGCAGAGGGCCAGGGCGAAGTTCAGCAGATTGAAGAGGGTGAAGAGGTTTTCCCCGATGATCTGGGCGGTGGTCTTGCCGGGCTCCGCGCTCTGGCGGTTGGCCTGGCCCGCCTGGATCCGGGCCTCCGCCTCGGCGGAGCTGAGGCCCTCCGGGGCGGTGGGACTCCAGTTTTCCGGCAGGCCCTCGGGCAGGCGCAGGCTCCGGTCCGGGCCGCTCTGACGTGCTTGTGCGCTTCTGTTTTTCTCTCTCATGTTGGATCCTCGTATCTCGGCGCGGAATGCAGGCTTCGCGGGCTCATCAGCCCCGCCGCAGAAGCCGGGCCGCTGCCTCGGGCAGCTCCCGGAGGGACGCAATGGCCGCGTCCGGATCTTCGACCCGGCCGTAACCGTAGGCGGCGTGGATGAAGGGAACCCCGCCGCCCGGGCGGCTTCCAGGTCTCCCTGGGTGTCGCCCACGTAGACCGCCCGTTCTATGCCGTTTCGCGCCATCACCAGGCGGATGTTCTCCCCCTTGCTCAGGCCGGTGCGGGCGGCGTTTTCGCAGTCGTCAAAGTACGGTCCGGTGTGATTGCCGGCAAAGAAGGCCTCGATGTAGCCCAGGCCGCAGTTGCTGACCACCGCCAGCAGACAGACCCGGCCCAGCTCCTCCAGCACCGGCAGCAGGCCGGGATAGAGCCTGCCGCCCTGCCGGGCCAGGGGGGCGCACTCCGCGGCGCAGCAGCCCTCGATGACCCACTCCGCCCAGGCGGGCTCCGCCTCGGGGAAAACGAAGCGGGCGATCTGGGGCAGGGTCTTGCCGCAGCAGCTGCGGCAGTCGTCGGGGGTGAAGCGCCGCTCCACGCCGTGGGCGGCGCACCAGTCGTTCCAGGCCGGAGCGATGGTCTCGGCGGCGTCCCAGAGGGTGCCGTCCAGATCGAAGATCACAGCCCGGGTTTTTTTCTCTTTATCCATTGCATTTCCACGCTTTCTGTTGTAAGATATAGGCAGAAACCAAAGAAGGAGCGCTCCCTATGAAGAATATCCTCTGTATCGGTACCGGCGGCACCATTGCCTCGGAAATGGCCTCAGACGGACTGGCGCCGGAGCTCAGCGCCAATCAGCTTTTGCGCTACGTGCCCCAGGTGCAGGCCTTTTGCCGCCCGGTCTGCCAGCAGATTTTCAGCATCGACAGCACCAACATGGCCCCCTCCCGCTGGCTGCAGATCGCGGCCTGCATCCGGGAGCACTATGACGAGTTCGACGGTTTCGTAATCACCCACGGCACGGACACCATGGCCTATACCGCGGCGGCCCTTTCCTATCTGATCCAGCGAAGCCCCAAGCCCATCATCCTCACCGGCGCCCAGAAGCCCATCGAGTCGGACAACACCGACTCCAAGATCAACTTGGAGGACGCCTTCCGCTGCGCCTGCTCTCCCCTGCGGGGGGTCATGGTGGTCTTCAACGGAAAGGTCATCCTGGGCACCCGGGCGCGGAAGACCCACTCCAAGAGCTTCCGGGCCTTCTCCAGCATCAACTATCCGGAGCTGGCCTACATTCAGGACGGCCACGTGCTGCCCTTCATCCAGCCTCCCTGCCAGGATCGGCCGGTGTTCTATGACAAGCTGGGGGAGCGGGTGGCCCTGCTGAAGATGATCCCCGGCACCGACAGCGCCCTGCTGGCCTGGCTGCTGGACCACAACGACGCGCTGATCATCGAGAGCTTCGGCGTGGGCGGGATGCCCTCCTACCGGGGCTCGGAGTTCTACGATCTGCTGGCCGCGGGCCTCGCCCGGGGCAAAACCGTGGTGATGACCACCCAGGTGGAGAACGAGGGCAGCAATCTCTCGGTCTACAGCGTGGGCAGCCGCCTCAAGAGCGAGCTGGGGGTGCTGGAGGCCTACGACATGACCACCGAGGCGGTGGTGGCCAAGCTCATGTGGATCCTGGGCCGCACCAAGGATCCCAAGCAGATTCGCTGCCTGTTCTACTCCCCGGTGGCGGACGATTTGCTTTACCCGGTCACGGACCTGTAAACCCGCGTGTATGGACGGAGGGCGCTCAGCCCTCCGTTTTTTCCCGGACGGGGTGGAACACGTAGTAGCGCTGGCCCACGTAGTTGATGACGCAGTAGGTAAAGGTGCAGGCCAGCATCACCAGATTGTGGCGGAAGAGGGCGGGCTCCGCCTCCCGGGCCACGATGCCCTGGACCCAGTCGGCAATGCCGATGAAGAAGGGCAGGGTAATCAGATATTCAAAAGCCTTGTAGAGCAGCACCTTGGCCAGCAGATAGCTGACCCCCACGGAGACCACAAACTTCACGGGCCAGCTCCGGGTGATGGGAATTCCCCGGAAGGTCACGTAGCGGTTGAGCAGGAAGGAAATCGCAGTCTGCATGGCGAACTCAATGATGAGGCTTGCGGTGGTGCCCACGTGAAAGACGTTGTGCAAAACCAGCATAATGGCGTTGCAGATCCCGTAGTTCAGCAGGCCCAGGCCCACGTAAATCCAAAAGGTCCTGTCCAGCAGCTTCTTGATCTTATTCATGATCCACCTCCGGTGCGTACATCAGATCCATATCCACAATCACGTCGATTCCGTCCACGTGCCCGGAGCCGGTGAACTGCCAGAAATCCGCCTGATAGCCGAAGCTCTGACTGTCCTTGTACTCCGCGATCCAGAAGGAATAGTCCGTGAGATTTTCCAAATGCATGATGGAATAGCCGTAGCGCTGGTTGAAATAGACCCCGGCCTCATAGCCCCCCGCCGTGATGATCTCGCAGAAGGCTTTGGCCCAGGCCCCCACCTGGGACGTGGCGTTGCCGCCGCTGCGGCCGTCGGCCGCCTCCTCCCAGTCGAAGAAGACCGGCAGCTCTAAGGGGATCCCGTCCAGCAGCTCCAGCACGTATTCCGCCTCTTCCCGGGCCTCGGCCTCGCTGACCGCCTGGGAGTAGAAATAGACCCCCAGCTTCAGCCCGGCCTTCCGGGCCGCCACGTAGTTTTCGGCAAAGCGCTCGTCGCGCTTCAGGCCCCCCACGGTATTGCCCCGGAAGCCCACCCGCAGGATGGCAAAGTCCACCCCGTCGGCCTTCACCCGCTCCCAGTCGATTTCCCGCTGGTGGGCGGAGACGTCCACCCCCAGCAGGGCGCCGGGATAGCTGGGTCTGCCCTTTTCATCCAGGCTGAAGTCCTCCCCCCGCCGGGTGTTGCGGGGGATGTCCGGAATCACGCCCCCGGTCCGGGACGGGCCGCAGGCGCAGAAGCTCAGGCAGATCAAGACCGCCGCCAGCAGGCAGCGGAGGCCGCTTTGTTTCAATCACAATCCCTCCGTGTTCAAAAATCCAATCTATTATAGCACACTTCACAATAATTGCCAATACCCAAAAAATAAGGATTGAGTTTTTTCCCGAAATGTTGTATGATAAGGACAATTCAGTATCACAGCGGGAGGCATCCATGGCCTATTCTCATATCAACGATCTGGAGGAACAGCTGCGGCAGGACAGACGCCTGGGCAAGGCCCGGCGGCGGAAGCGCCGTCTGCGGCGGCTGATTCCCGTATTCCTGCTCCTGGTCCTGGGGGCGGGGATCTATTTCCTGGTCCGGGGGCAGCGGGAGAGCGAGCCCAGCACCCAGCCCCCGGCGGTGGAGACCGCTTCCGCCACCATCAGCTTTGTGGGGGACATCAACCTGGACCGGGCTTCCCTGGAGCAGTTCCGGAGCGGCGCGGACTACGATTTCACTCCCCTCTTCCAGCGGGTTCTGCCCCGGCTGGCGGCGGCGGATCTCACGGTGGGCAATCTGGAGGGCAGCATTGTGGACCCGGACCGGGTGGGCGACCACGACTATCCCCCGGCCCTGCTCCGGGATCTCTACAACGCCGGCTTCGACCTGCTCCAGACCGCCAACTCCTACAGCATCCAGAACGGCATCTCCGGGCTGAGCGCCACCAAGGAGGCGGTGCAGGCGGCGGGCATCGACGCCGTGGGCACCTGGACCTCTCCCCAGGACCGGGAGGAAAACCCGGTACTGGTCCGGGAGGTCAACGGCCTGCGCATCGCCTTTCTGGCCTTCACCAAGGGCATGAACAACATGCGCCTGCCCGACGGGGCGGAATACTGCGTGGATCTGCTCTACAGCGACTACGACAGCAACTACAGCAAAATCGCCCGCAGCGCCATCGCGGCCTCGGTGGAGAAGGCCCGGCTGCTGGCCCCGGACGTCATCGTGGCCCTGGTCCACTGGGGCAGCGAATATGACCGGGAGGTGACCGAGAGCCAGGAGGAGATTGCCAAGCTGCTCTTCGACCAGGGGGTAAACCTCATCGTGGGCTCCCATTCCCACTACGTGGGCCCCATGGAGTTCCGCAGCCACAGCATCACCCCCATGGGCGGCAGCTTCATCGCCTACAGCCTGGGGGATTTCGTTTCCGCCTCAGACAGCGACTCCGCCCGGAACGGCTGCGTGCTCAGCGTCACCATCCAGAAGGACGCGGATGGGGTGCGGATCCAGGATCTGCGCTACGCCCCCACCTATTCCGCGGCCCCCTCCCAGGAGCTGGGCCTGGTCAGCTGCCAGGTCTATGACACCCTGGACGCCATCTCCTTCTATGAGAGCGGCTACTATGACCGGATTTCCGACGCTCTCTATGAGCGCCTGGTCTCCGCGGTGGAGCGGATGAAGGAGCAGACCGGCCTGGGGGAGCAGCAGGCGGAAAAATAGGCAAAAACAAGCGGGAGGCCCCGGGGGGTCTCCCGTTTCTTCTATTCCTCCAGGGCCTCCAGGATATGGCCCACGTCCCGGAAGACCCAGTCGGGGGCCAGCTCCGCCTGGCGGAAGTCCTCCAGGCTGGCCTCCCCCGACAGCACCCCCACGGTATCCACCCCGGCCCGGACGCCGGAGGCAATGTCCGTGTAGACCCGGTCTCCCACCACCACAGTCTGCTCCGGCGAAGCCCCCAGCTTCTCCATGACGATGCGGATCATGGTGGGCTCCGGCTTGCCGATGAAGACGGGCTCCCGCCCCGTGGCGTTGCGGATCATGACGCTCATGGAGCCGCAGTCCGGCACGTATCCGAAGCTAACGGGACAGACCAGATCCGGGTTGGTGGCGTAATAGGCCACGCCCTTCTGCTCCGTCAGGATCTGACAGGTCCGGCGGAGCTTTTCCATGCTGAGCTCGGTGTCGAAGCCCGTCAGCACCAGATCCACGGGCTCCACCTCCGTGGTGACGTCGATCCCGGCCTCCCGCAGCTGGCTCACCAGGCTGGCGGTGCCCTGGCAGTAGACCCTGGCGCCGGGGTAGCGCTGCCGCAGCAGCAGAATGGCCGCCTGGGCGGAGGTGAAGAAGTTCTCCTCCCCCGCCGGGATGCCCATGCCCCGAACCTTGGTCAGATAATCCGTCACGGATTTGGAGGAATTGTTGGTGATAAAGACGTAGCGCCCGCCCATCTCCCGGATCCGGGAGAGCAGAGGCAGGGTCCCGTCAAAGATCCGATCCTCCATATAGATGGTGCCGTCCATATCCAGCAGCCACAGCCGCTTGTTCCCCAGGGCAGCCTCACGGCCCAATACGTCCCGCATGGATCAGCCCTTGCTGTTCAGATCCTGCTTAATCTGGGTGGTGGAGATTTCCGGGGTGCGGGGCAGGTAGACCACCTCGCAGTAGGGCTTCAGAAAGTCGAACTTCCCCTTCCAGTCGTCGCCCATGACGAAGGTGTCCACATGGTACTCCTTCACGTCGGAGATCTTCTGCTCCCAGTTCTCCTCCGGGATCACCAGGTCCACGTAGCGAATGGCCTCCAGCAGCTGCTTGCGGATCTCATAGCTGAAATAGCACTTCTTCCGCTTCTCGTTCCAGTTGAATTCGTCGGTGGACAGCACCACGATCAGATAGTCCCCCAGGGCCTTGGCCCGGCGGAGCAGATTGATGTGGCCGTAGTGGAGCAGATCGAAGGTACCGTAGGTAATGACACGTTTCATGGCTGTTTCTCCTTTTTTATTTGCTGTAGGATGATGGCGGCGCATTTTACGGAGGCGCTGCCGTCCTCGCAGAACTCGTTTTCCCGGGCGAACTCCGCCCAGGCGGGGCTGGTCCAGAGGGGCTGCAGCTCCGTCAGAATCTCCCCCAGCTCCTCGTTGCTCCGGGCCAGGGGGAAGGGCAGCTCCTCCAGGGGGAAGTAGAAATCCCGGTCCTTCCGGTAGTCCTCGACGTCCAGGGCAAAGCGGACGATGGGCTTGCCGGTGAGGGCGTAGTCAAACATGGAGGAGGAATAGTCCGTGATCAGCAGATCGGCGGCGCAGAGCAGCTCCTGCATGTCCGGGTACTCGGTGGCGTCCACCAGGGTATCGCCGTCGTAGGCGAAGAGACCCTTGGACTGCTCCGCCACGTTGGAGTGCAGGCGGATCAGCACCGTCCACTCCCCCTTGAAGTTCTCGGCGGCCTTGCGGCGCACCGTCTCCGGGTCGATGCGGTAGGCCTCCACGCTGTGATTCCCCCGGAAGGTGGGGGCGTAGAGGGCCAGCTTCCGGTCCTCGGGCAGACCCAGGGCCCGGCAGACCCGGGCGTGGAGGGAGGCTTGATCCTGGTAGAACATATCGTTCCGGGGGGTGCCGGTGCGGAGCACCGGGCCCTCATACCAGAAGGAGCTCCGGTAGAGCTTCTCCATGAAGCCGCTGCCGGTGAAGAAGGCGTCGCACTGGGCGGAGTCCGTCTTGCAGGCCTTCAGATAGGCGGGCTCCAGGCCCGCCTCCGCGTCCTTCTCGATCTTTTTCAGGGCGAAGCCGTGCCAGGTCTGGAAGTAGAACTGGCCCTTGCGTTTCAGGTTCTCGTACTTGCGGCAGTTGTCCACCCAGACCTTGGCGGAGGCCAGGGCCCGGATCTTTTTCAGGCCCCGGGTAGGCACGGCCCGGACGCCCTCCGGCAGGCTCTTGGCCGCGGCCTCGTCCTTGCAGAGCCAGAGCAGCTCCAGCTCCTCCCCGCTTTGGCGCAGGACCTCGCAAATGGCCTTGGGGCTGTCGGAATAGCCCCGGCCGTAATAGCTGGAGAACACGATGCGGTTCTGTTTGATGGGCGTCACGGCGCAGATGGCCTTGACGGCCAGATCATGAAGCTTTCCCATTTTGATGCTCCTTCAGTCTGTCCCGGTGCCGCCAGATCACGGCCAGCCGGTAGCAGAGAATCAGGGTCTCGGCCACGGACATGGCCGCTCCCAGGGTAATCATATTCATATTGCCGGTGAGGTACAAAATCGCCAGATTGACGACGTGGATCACGGAGCCGAAGACCGTGGAGTAGTTGGCGTGCTTGGCCAGGCCCATGGAGGAGAGCATGGGAAAGCCGCAGATGTAGCTGGGCAGGATCACCACCGCCGTGGGCAGCATCACCCGCAGCACGTCCCCGGCCTGGGCCAGCTTCTCCCCGAAAAACAGGCCGCAGATGGGCCGGGCGAAGATGAACACCACGACGCAGAAGACAAAAATGATGGGCTCCAGGATCAGCAGGACCTTCTTGACCAGCTTATAGTCGTGGTTCTTGACCATGTAGGGGTACAGGCTGTCGGAGATGGGAGACAGGGCCTGCTTGCCGGTGGTCATGAGCTTGTCCGCGGAGGTGTAGTAGCCTCGGACGGGATTGTTCACCAGCTTGCTTCCCACCGTGATCTGGCTGGGGGAAACCATATCCAGGATCACCGTGTTCAGAGCGGAATAGGCGGTGGTGGCGAAGCGGGAGAGGAAGAACACGGAGGACTGCTTCATCCGCAGCCAGACGTCTCCGAAGCTGACCCGGCAGAAGCGGACGTTCAGACGCTTCTTCGCGTCATAGAAGCAGAACACAATGGCGCCCAGGTTGCCCAGGGCCGTCAGCAGGGGGATCACCCACATATTTTCCGGCCCCCGCAGGAAGAGGAAGATTCCCAGGGTGGAAAAGGCCCGGATGCAAACCGTCCGAATGGTGATGGCGGACATCTTTTCCAGGCCCCGGTAGAGATAATCCGGCAGCAGGGCATTGATGGCGGTTCCGATGAAGAACATGCTGTAGAAGCCGAATTTTCCCTTCCAGGCCTCGATCACCTGGCAGAGCACAAACAGCGCCAGCAACGAGACGGCGCACAGCGCCAGCTTGCAGAGCGTCACCGCCGTCATCACCGTGTTCAGACGCTTCTCGTCCTGCCGGTGGAGAGAAACCTCCTCCGTGGCCGAGAGCAGAAATCCAAAGTCGATGAAGAGCTGGAAATAGACCATGATGGCCATGGCCACCCCCAGGGCGCCGTATCCGTCCGCGGTTTCCGTGGTCAGTACCCGTGCTTCGAAGGGGGCTACCGCCAGGGACAGCAGATAGTTGGAAAAGGTCAGAATATAGAGCATCAGGGTGTTCCAGGCGAGGGCGCCTTCCTTCTTGCCCTTGAGTTTTGTCAGTTTCGCAAACACGGTATATCCTCTTATTTAAGTAGATTCGCCAGGCTGAACATGGTCTTTGCCAGCCTGTAGCGCTCCCCTTCCAGGAGCTTGAGCAGGATCCGCTTCTTTCGCCCCAGCCGGGGCAGCAGCGGGTTTTCCCGATAGTCGGGGTAGTGGCTGCGGACGTAGTTGAGAAAGTCCGGCAGATAGGGGGCCTTGGGGTCCGCCAGCAGGACCCGGCGGGCGGCGGCCAGGACGGAGTCCACCGCCAGATAGCAGAGCCAGGGCCGGAAGCGCTCCAGAGCTCCCGCCGCCTCGAAGCCGGCCCGGGTGGTCTCCAGGGCGTTCAGAATCTCCAGATTGCGTCGGAGATTGTCGTTGCGCATGATGGAGCCGGGCCGCAGCAGGTAGCGGTAGAAACGGTCCGGGAGCTGGACGATGCTTTTGGCCCGGAGCAGGGCCTTGGGGGTGGTGCAGAGGTCCTCATACCAGACCCGCCCCGGAAAGCGGATGGCGCCGTCGGCAAAGAGGGAGCGGTGCCAGAGCCGGAAGCAGGCGCTGGGGGAGTCCAGCAGCAGCTCGGGCTCCTCGTCCAGCGTGACGGGCTTGCCGCTGACGGCGGAGAGCCGGGGCTCCCCGGGCCGCTCCCCCGCCTCCGTGACGTAGCAATAATCGAAGATATACATCTCGGCGCGGCTCTCCTCCACCCGGGCGGCTAGCGTCTCCAGGGTCTGGGGTTCCAGGGTGTCGTCGCTGTCCACAAAGAGCAGGTAGTCCCCCCGGGCGGCCTCGATGCCGCTGTTCCGGGCGGCCCCCAGGCCGCCGTTGGGCTGGTGGATCACCCGGATCAGCCCGGGATGCTCCGCCGCCAGCCGGTCGCAAAGGGCGGGGCACTTGCCGTCGGTGGAGCCGTCGTCCACCAGGATGAGCTCCCAGTCGTCGCAGCGCTGGGCCAGCAGGGAGTCCACGCAGGCGGGCAGATAGTCCGCCACGTTGTAGACGGGTACAATGACGCTGAATTTCATGCCTTATCCTTTCAGATTGAACAAAAAGCGGATCAGACGCCAGCGCCTGTGCTCCACCAGCCGGAGGGCCAGCCGCTTGAGCCGGGGCAGCGAGGCGCTGTATGGGTTCTCCCGCCAGTCCGGGAAGCGCTGCTCCGTGAAGGACCGGAGCTCCTCCAGGATCTCCGAGGCGGGGTCGATGCGGCACACCCGCACCGAGGCCGCCAGCAGCACGTGCTGGACCGTCAGAGCGCAGAGCTCGTCGTAGTAGGTCCCGGTCAGCCCCTCCCGGTCGAACCAGTCCAGAACGTCCGTGAAGGCCGGGAGAATGTCCCGGTTCCGGGCCAGCTGGCTGCTGTTCATGATGGAGCCGGGGCGGTCCAGATAGTAGTAGAGGTGATCCGGCAGGTTGACGATCTGCCTGGCCTTGGCCAGCAGCTTCGTCACGGTGCGCACGTCCTCATACCAGACCACGTTGGGAAACTCGATGCCGTTGTCCGCAAAGACCGAGCGCTTCCACAGCCGCAGCCAGCAGGAGGGCTGGGTCAGCAGGAAGGAAGGCTGCCTGGCCAGGGCAAAGCGGCTCTCGCTCTGCATGGGCCCGGACCAGGCCTCCCAGCTCTTGCCCTCCACGGACTCCTTGTAGAACTGGAAGGAGATCACGTCGGCCTCCTCCCGGGCCATCACCTGCCGCAGCCGGGCCAGAGCGTTGGGGGCCAGGCGGTCGTCGCTGTCCACAAAGAGGAACCACTCCCCCTTCGCCGCCGCCATGCCGGCGTTCCGGGCGGCCCCGGGACCGGCGTTTTTCTGGTGCAGCACCCGGATCAGCTCCGGGTGCCGGGCGGCGTAGGCGTCGCAGAGGGCGGGGCTGCCGTCGGTGGAGCCGTCGTCCACCAGGATCAGCTCGCAGAGCTGGGTGTCGTTGGCTAAAATAGCGTCCACGCTGCGGGGCAGCCAGCCCTCCACGTTGTAGACCGGGATGATGATGCTGATATCAGTCATGGGAATCTCCTTTATCACAGCGGCGGGTGGAGAGATACCAAAGCCCCGCCAGGATCCAGGCAAAATATACCGAGGCGTTGTTGCGCCGCAGGGTGGAGGCCGTGCTCACGGCGTAGATCAGCCCGATGCCGTAGGCCCCCAGGAAGGCCGCGAAGAGGGGGCTGAAGCGGCCTCGCTCCCGCCAAAGGGCCAGAAGAGCCCGGAGGCCGAAGGCCAGCAGGAAGGCCAGCAGCAGCCCCAGACCCAGCAGGCCGTTCAGCGTCAGCACGCCGATGACGTCGTTTTCCGGGTCGTAATTCTCGGTGTCCAGGCTCCAGTCGTCGGCGTAGAAGTCGTAGACCTCCGTGTTGTGGACCCGGGTGCGCTCCAGCTCCACCCCGAAGAAGGGGGCCAGGGGCGACTCGGCGCTGAGATCCTCCAGAAGCAGGAGGCAGAAGTTCTTTTTCATCAGCCGGTCGTCGCAGATTGTCCCGGCGTCCAGGGTATAGCCGTAGCGCTCCGCCACCCGCTCCAGGCCGAAGCGGTCGATCATGCCCTGGAGATTGTAGCGGTAGGCGGCGGCCAGGGCCTCCCGGGAGGGGGGCTGCCCCTCAGCATGAGAGGCGGAGGCGCCGGTTCCGAGGCCGTCCGCATCCGGGCGCTCCGCCATGGAGACCGCGGCGCTGACCCGCTGGGCCTTGAGGCCCTCGTTCTCCTCCACCGCGGCCCGGTTCCGGGCCATGGGCGAGAGGGGGTACAGCCCCAGAAACAGCAGGGCGCTGAGCAGGACGCAGGCGGCCTGAAGCCGGCGGCGGCCCCCCAGGGGGAAGAGGCAGAGGGCCAGGCCCAGGCCCACCCCGGCGATGGTATACCAGCCCAGGCGGGTGCCGTAGGCAAAGAGCATTCCGAAGCTCAGAAGGGCCGTCAGCGCCGTGGGCCAGAGGCCCTTTCGCTCCAGGGCCCAGGCGATAACCAGGGGACAGAGCATGCTCAGAATGGCGCTCTGGGGGCTGGGCCAGATGAACCAGCCCCGGACGCCCACGCCCTTTGTGGGGTAGGTGTGGGGATCGGTGCCGGTGAGGCTGCTCAGCAGCTCCACCAGCAGGATGATCAGCAGGTTGCAGACCAGGGCCCCCAGCAGGGCCGGGAAGGCCTTGCGGTTGGCCCGGAGAAAACTGCTAAAGCTCAGGGCGGTGATGGGCAGCACCAGGGTCCGGGCCTGATCCGTCAGATCCTCCCGCCAATCCAGGTAGCCCGTATCCGTCCCCAGGCAGGAGAGGACGTGGCCCGTCAGCAGGGCCAGGATCACCAGGCTGAAGACCAGGTAGAGCTTCCTGCGCTCCGACACCGCGAAGCCCAGGCCGAAGCCCCCCAGCAGGAGGATCAGCCGCAGTACCGTCAGCCAGCTGTTGGAGAGATTGTACTCCCGCAGCCAGTAGGCCGTCACGTCCAGCAGCGGCTGGAGCACGCAGAGCAGCACGGTAAGCGCGGGAAGCAGGGCCGCCAGTCTGTCGCGGCGACGTTTCTGTTCCGGCATGGCGCTGCCTCCTTTCCTTTCCCGGCGGCGCTGCGCTCAGCCGCCCGCTTGTTCCGAATTTTTCCGCCTCCGGCTCAGATACCAGAGCCCCGCCAGAACCATGGCGAGATAGATGGAGGCGTTGTTGCGCCGCAGCACCGAGGCGGTGTAGTAGGCGTGGATCAGCCCCAAGCCGTAGGCGATGGCGTAGGCGCACATGGGCAGGGTGAAATAGCCCTTGCGGTCCCGGATCACAGCGAGCAGGGCCCGCAGGCCGAACCAGAGCAGGAAGAGGATCATCAGCACCAGGCCCACGATGCCCGTCAGGAAGTAGACCCCATGCAGATCGTTCTCCACGTCGTAGTTGTCCACCACCTGCTTGCCGCTCTTGTCCAGGCGGGTGTAGGTCATCTCCTGGAGATTGAGGCCGAAGAGCCGGGAGAGGGGGCCGGACTCCCTCATCAGCAGCTCGCAGAAGCGGATCTTCATCAGACGGCTGTTGCTGAGCACCGTGGGATCCAGGGTGTAGGAATAGGCCTCAAAGACCTTGTCCCGGCCAAAGCGCTCCACCATGGACCAGATGATGTCCTGGGAGCGGTAGAGCTTTTCCAGCTTGGCGGCGTTGTTTTTGTCGATGACCACGTGGGTCTTGGCCGGCTTGGGGGCGCCGGGCTCCTTGGTCTCGCCGGAGGGCAGGCTGGGCTCCGTCTCCGGCTCGGTGACGATCTCGATGTGGATGTCCATCTCCTTGATGATCTCCTCGGTCTTCTCCGCCCGGTCGTCGTTGGCGGACAGGCGCTTGTGGGTGGGAGAGATGGGATAGGCCGCCACAAAGAGGCAGGTCACCAGTCCCACCGCCAGGGCCTGACGCCAGCGCTGCCGGTCGATGAGCAGCAGGCAGATTGCCAGCCCCAGGCCCACCCCGACCAGGCTGGCATAGGCCAGGCGGGGGGCCAGCACGAAGAGCGTCGCCTCGGCAAGCGCGGTGAACAGCGCCACGGGCAGGACCCGATCCTTCCACTTTTGCAGGGCCCAGCAGATGCTGATGGGCGCCAGCATGGCCAGAATGGCGCTCTGGCTGTTGGTCCAGAGGAACCAGCCCCGGATTCCGGTCTTGTCCACGGAATAGGTGTGGGGGTCGGTGCCGGTGAGGCTGCTCACCAGCTGAACCCCGGCGATGATCAGCAGATCCGTCACCATGCCCCGGACCATGGCGGGAAGCACCTTCTCATTGCGCTGCAGGAAGGTGATGAAGCAGAGGGTCATCAGCGGCAAAAAGTAGATCCGCAGCAGATTGATCAGATCGTTCATCGCCGCCGCGTAGCCCCGCTCCGCCCGGGAGCAGGCCAGAACGTGGCCCAGGGTGAGGGCGGCCAGCACCGCGGCGGTGAGGTAATACCAGCCCTTGCGGCGGGAGAGCAGGAAGCCCAGCAGCACCGTGCCCCCCAGAAGCAGCATCCGCAGAACCATGGTGACGGCGTTGCTGACGCCCAGGGTCTGCTGCCAATAGCCTGCCACGTCCAGAATCGGCTGGATCAGGCAAAGCAGGAAGAGAAACAGGGGCAGTTTCTCGCTGATCCGTTCCATCGGCGGCTTTCGTTCTTTCATTCTTTCACGCTCCCATGCTGCTTACTGGCGGGCATTTGCCCATAACATTTCAATTTAGTATAACATACCAAAGGCCCAATGTCCAGCAAAAGTTCAGATTTCCCGCTTTTCTGTCGCTTCGCGTGAAAAACGGTTTGCATTTCCTGTATGAATGTGGTATACTGAAAAGAACAAAGTAAAAGGAAGCATATCGCCATGGAATTTATCACCCGCTCCGCCGCCGAGACGGAGCAGCTGGGGGCCCGGCTGGCCGGAGCGCTGCAGCCCGGGGACGTGATCGCCTACCGGGGCGACCTGGGGGCCGGGAAGACCGCCTTCACCCGGGGCCTGGCCCGGGGCCTGGGGATCCGGGAGCCCGTCACCTCCCCCACCTATACCATCGTCAACGAATACCCCCGGGGCCGTCTGCCCCTGTTCCACTTCGACATGTACCGCCTCTCCGACCCGGAGGAGCTCTTCGATCTGGGCTGGGAGGACTATCTGGCCCGGGAGGGGGTCTGCGCCGTGGAGTGGAGCGAGAACGTGGCGGAGGCCTTGGAGGGTCCCATCACCGTCACCTTGCGCCGGGACCCGGGGGACGAAAACACCCGGCACATCACCATCACAGGAGGGCGTTTTGATGCGGATTTTAGCCTTTGAAAGCTCCGCCAAGGCCGCCTCCGCGGCCCTGCTCACCGACGGGCAGCTGACGGGGGAATACTTCCAGAACAGCGGCCAGACCCACAGCCGCACCGTCATGAAGCTGGCCGCCGACCTGCTGGAAAGCTGCGAGCTCAGCCCCGCCCAGCTGGACTGCGTGGCCTGGGCCAACGGCCCCGGCAGCTTCACCGGCGTCCGCATCGGCGCGGCGGCGGCCAAGGGCCTGTGCTGGGGGTTGGAATGCCGGGCCCTGCCCGTCTCCACCCTGGAGGCCATGGCCTGGAACGCCGCGGACCTGGAGGGCGTGATCTGCTGCTGCATGGACGCCCGCCGCAGCCAGGTCTACAACGCCCTGTTCCGGGCCGAGGCCGGGGCGCCCCGGCGGCTGCGGGAGGATCGTGCCCTCTCCCTGGAGGAGCTGGCGGCGGATCTCCGGACCCTGGAGGGCCCCATTCATCTGGTGGGCGACGGCGCTCTGCTCACCTGGCAGACCCTGGGGGATACGGTCCCGGGGCTGCGTCTGATCTCTGAGCATCTGCGGCAGCAGCGGGCTTCCGGCGTGGCGCTGGCAGCCTGGCAGGCCGCTTTGCGAGGCGAGGCCGAATCCGCGGCCTTGTCTGTCCCCAATTACCTGCGTCTTTCCCAGGCTGAACGGGAGAGACTGGCAAAAGAATCACAAAAAGGAGAATAACTATGGGTTCATTACACGTACTGGAGCATCCGCTCATTCAACACAAGCTGGCCATCCTGCGGGATAAGGACACCGGCGTCAAGGAATTCCGGGAGCTGGTTGGCGAAATCGCCCAGCTGATGTGCTACGAGGCCACCCGGAATCTGCCCACCGAGGAGGTGGAGATCGAAACCCCCGTGGCCAAAGCCAAGGTCCGGATGCTGTCGGGCAAGAAGCTGGCCATCGTCCCCATTCTGCGGGCGGGCCTGGGCATGGTGGATCCCATCATCGACCTGATCCCCTCCGCCAAGGTGGGCCACATCGGCCTGTACCGGGACCCCGAGACCCATCTGCCTGTGGAATACTACTGCAAGATGCCCCCGGACATCTCCGAGCGTCAGGTCTTTGTGGTGGATCCCATGCTGGCCACCGGCGGCAGCGCCTCCGCGGCCATCAGCCTGCTGAAGGAGAAATTCGGCTGCAAAAACATCGTCCTCATGGACATCATCGCCGCCCCCGAGGGCGTGGCGGTGATCCGCCGGGATCATCCCGACGTGGAGCTCTTTGTGGCCTCCGTGGATGAAAAGCTCAACGAACACGCCTACATTGTGCCCGGCCTCGGCGACGCCGGAGATCGGATTTTCGGGACAAAGTAATCATGGAAGTTTTACTCTCAATTGCGGTCTCTCTGCTGGTAGGCCTGATCATGTCCCGGGTGGTGAAGCCCTTGAAGCTCCCCGCCGTCACCGGCTATCTCATCGGCGGTCTGCTCATCGGCCCCTTCTGCCTGGGCGCTCTGGGCGTGAAGGGCCTGGGCTTCACGGACTTCGAACAGGTGGGCGCTCTGAAGCCCATCTCCGACGTGGCCCTGGGCTTCATCGCCTTCGCCATCGGCAACGAGTTCCGCCTCAAGCAGCTCAAGACCATCGGCCGGCAGGCCACGATCGTCGCCGTCTTCCAGGCCCTTTCCGCGACGATTCTGGTGGACCTGGGCCTGCTGGGCCTCCACCTGCTGATGCCTGACAAGATCAACGTGGCCGACTGCATCACTCTGGGGGCCATTGCCACCGCCACGGCCCCGGCGGCCACCCTCATGGTCGTCAACCAATACAAGGCCAAGGGTCCCCTGGTGGACATCCTGCTGCCCATCGTCGCCCTGGACGACGCCGTGGGTCTCATCGTCTTCGCCGTCAGCTTCGGTATCGCCAAGAGCCTGGTGAGCGGCGCGGGGGTCAGTCTGATCTCCGTGCTGGTGAATCCCCTGCTGGAGGTCTTTGCCTCCCTGCTGCTGGGCACAGTGCTGGGGCTCATCTACACCTGGTTTGAACGCTTCTTCCACTCCCGCAGCAAGCGGCTGACGGTGGCTATCACCTTTGTGGTCTTCGCCGTCTCCTTCTCCATGCTTCGCGTCCCCCTGGGGGGCGAGGTGGAGATCGGCTTCTCCTCCCTGCTGGTGTGCATGATGATGGCCACCATCTTCTGCAACATCTGCCCCAGCTCCGAGGAGCTCATGGCAAAGACCGACCGCTGGACCGCGCCCCTGTTCGTGCTCTTCTTCGTCATCAGCGGCGCGGAGCTGGACCTGTCCGTCTTCCGGGACTGGTTTGCGGTGCTGGTGGGCGCGGCCTACATCCTCCTGCGCTCCAGCGGCAAGATCCTCGGCGCCTCGGTCTCCTCCCGCTTTACCAAGTGCAGCCCCACCATTCAAAAATGGCTGGGCATCACCCTGCTGCCCCAGGCCGGCGTGGCACTGGGCATGTCCGTCACCGTCTCCACCCAGCTGGGGCCGGACGGGGCGGTGATCCGCTCCATTGTCCTGTTCTCCGTGCTGGTCTATGAGCTGGTGGGTCCCATGCTCACCAAGATTGCCCTGACCAAGGCCGGGGAGATCTCCCCCAAGGAGCTCAACCCGCCCCACCCGGAGCCCAAGCGCCATCGGGCCAAGGCCTGAGACCCGGGCTTCCCATCTGGAGTAAGCGTTATGAAAAAGCTCATCACCATTTTCCTCGCCCTGCTCTGCCTCGCCCTGGCGGCCCTGACGGTCAGCGCCGCGGGCTCCGGGCTGGAGCTGCTGCAGGTGAATCCCTACGGCGGCCAGGCGGCCGACCCGGAGACCGTCAGCTGGTATCAGAGAAGCGGGAGCTTCTTCCTCTTCCTCCCGGCGGACACGGATCCGGCGGCGGCGAAGCTCTACTATCAGGCTCAGGACAGCGTCCTGCTGGACGGCAGCCCCCTGGTGAACGGCGGCAGCGCCGCCGCCCTCAGCCCCGGGGTTCATCAGCTCAGCTGCGGCGGCCAGCGCTATTCCCTCACGGTCTGCCGCTCCGAGGCCCTGCCCGCGGTCTTCATCCGGACCCAGTCCGGCAGCCTGGACTATCTTCACGCCGACAAGGAGAACAAGGAGCCCGGCTCCATCCGGGTCTATGAAAACGGCGTGCTCACCCTGGACACGGCCCTCAAGCAGATCAAGGGCCGGGGCAATTCCACCTGGTACTACCAGAAAAAGCCCTACAACATCAAGTTCGACAAGAAGACCGCCCTGCTGGGCATGGACAAGGCCAAAAAATGGACCCTGCTGGCAAACTATATCGACCTCTCCCTGCTCCACAACGCCTGCGCCTTTGAGCTGGGAGCCGAATTCGGCCAGCCCTATACCAGCCAGTACCGCTGGGTTGACCTCTACATCAACGGCGACTACCTGGGCAACTACCTGGTCTGCGAGAGCGTGGAGGTGGGGGACAACCGGGTGGAGATTCCGGATCTGGAGGACGCCAACGAGGACGCCAACCCGGAGCTGGACATCGAGAGCCTGCCCCGGGGGGGCAGCGGTCCGGACAACAGCGTCCAGGGCGCCGAGGTGAAGGGCTCCCGCAAGTGGGTTGAGATTCCCCAGGAGCCCGCGGAGCTCAGCGGCGGCTATCTGCTGGAATACGAGATGCGCGGACGCTACGATATGGAGTGCTCCGGCTTCGTGACCCGGGAGGGCCAGCCTGTGGTGATCAAATCCCCGGAATACGCCTCCCGGGGGGAGGTCAACTACATCGCCGATCTGATGGACGCTGCCAGCGAGGCCCTCCACTCCCCCACGGGCTATAACGCCGCGGGCAGGCACTACAGCGACTACTTTGACGTGGACTCCCTGGCCCTGACCTATATTCTAAACGAGCTTGCCATGAACTACGACGCGGGCTTCTCCAGCCTCTTCGCCTACAAGTCCTCCGGCGACGACAAGATCCACTTCGGCCCCGTCTGGGACATGGACAACGCCTTCGGCAGCCCCTACGTCCTTAACGGCGTCTCCCTGCTGGATACGGAGATCTGGTTCGCCAACCAGCTGGGCCGCCACGCCCTGCCCAGCGTGCTGGCCACCGCCAACCGCCACGCCGAGTTCCGCGCCCTGGTGCGGGAGAAGTGGGCGGCCCTGCGAAGCAGCGGGGCCCTGGACGCCGTCGTCGCCCGGATCGAGGGCAGCGTCCCCGCCCTGCGCGCCAGCGCCGTGATGAACGGCCTGCGCTGGAACCGCTACAAGACCCTGTCGCCCCAGGAGGCGGAGGCCGCCTGGCAGGAGAACGTCTCGGTCTGCACCGACTTTCTGAAGAACCGCATCGCCGCCCTGGACAAGGGCTTCGCCCCCGACAGCGCCTATCTCTACTTCGCCGTGGACGGCGCCAGCGAGGGCCAGTGGACCACCCCCTGCCTCATCTGCCGGGTGGGCGAGTCTCTGAGCCTCTGCGACGTTCGCCAGCACGGCACCCTCCAGCCCCCCGAGGGCCTGCTGTTCTACTGCTGGAGCACGGAGCCCAACGGCGGCGGCCAGTGGTATCTCCCCGGGGAGAGCCTGACTCTGACGAAAGAGGAGACCGTCCTCTACGCCGTCTGGCTGAGCTCCGACGAGATCCACTACCTGGAGCACAGCCTCCCCTTTACCGACGTGAAGCCCGGCAAGTACTACTACGACCCGGTGTTCTGGGCCTATTTCCATGAACCCCGGATCACCAGCGGCACCGGCGGGGACTGCTTCTCCCCCTCCATGATCTGCACCCGGGAGCAGGTGCTCTGCTTCCTCTACGCCGCGGAGGGCAAGCCCGGCTTCGGAGCCGTCAGCAATCCCTTTGACGACGTCAAGGCCGGAAAGTACTACTACGACCCGGTGATGTGGGCCCTGGAAAACGGCGTCACCGGAGGCCTCAGCTCCCAGCGCTTCGGGGTGGGCCGGCCCTGCACCCGGGAGCAGGTGCTCTGCTTCCTCTGGAAGGCCGCCGGCAGCCCGGGCCACAGCCTCAGCGCCAGCCCCTTCACCGACGTGAAGCCCGGCAAGTACTACTATGACGCGTTGCTCTGGGCCGCCGAAAACGGAATCACCCAGGGCGTCAGCCCTAATTGCTTCGGCGTGGGCAGACCCTGCACCAGAGCCCAGGTGGTGACCCTCCTCTGCGCGGCCTACAGCCGCTGTGCATGAAAAAATCAGCCGAACCCTCCGGGGTCCGGCTGATTTCTGTTTGTCTTATTCCGCGGAGATCAGATAGTAGTAGACGGGCTGGCCGCCGTTGATGAGGCTGATCTCGGCGTCGGGGCAGGCCTTCTCGAAGATCTTCAGGGCCTTCTCGGCGGTCTTCTCGTCGATGTCCTCGCCGTAGAAGATGGTGATGATCTCCTTGCCCTCGCTGGCGATCTTCTCCGCCATGCCCTTGAGCAGGGAGTTCACATCCCGGCTGGTGCCGAAGAGGGCGGAGCCGTAGAGGGCCAGGTAGTCCCCCTCGTGGATGGCGTAGCCGTCGAAGTCGGAGTTCCGGGCGGCGTAGGTGATCTGCATGGTGGAGACGTTGTGGCGGGCCTCCCGCATCGCCATCAGATTGCTCTCCACGTCGGCCTCCGGGTCGAAGGCCAGCATGGCGCTGATGCCCTGGGGGATGGTCCGGGAGCGCACCACCACCACCTCCTTCTCGGTGAGGGGCTGGGCCTGCTCGGCGGCCATGATGATGTTCTTGTTGTTGGGGAAGACGAAGACCGTCTCCGCGGGGGTGTGGTTGATGGCCTGGACAATGTCCTGGGTAGAGGGGTTCATGGTCTGGCCGCCCTTGATCACCTGGTCGGCCCCCAGATCCTTGAACACGGAGCTCAAGCCCTCTCCGGCGCAGACCGCCACCATGCCGTAGTGCTTCTCGGGCTTGGCCACCTGGTTGTTCTTCTCCGCCTCGGAGAGCACCTTTTCCGTGTGCTGCAGCCGCATGTTCTCCACCTTGACGGTGATGAGGCCGCCGTAGCTCAGGGCCTTCTCCAGCACCTCGCCGGGGTGGTTGGTATGTACGTGGACCTTGATGATCTCGTCGTCGTCCACCAGCACCAGGCTGTCGCCCATGCCGTCCAGCCAGGCGCGCAGCTCCTCGGGGTCGCCGTCGTTGTCCCGGGAAACGATGAACTCCGTGCAGTAGGCGAAGTTGATGTCCTCGGTCTCAAAGTCGGAGAAGTTGGCCTGCTCCTTCTGGGCGCTCTGCTGCCCCGCCTCGGGGGCGATGACGTCCTCGCCCCGCAGGGAGGAGAGCATGGCGTTGAGAATGGTGATCCAGCCCACGCCGCCGGCGTCCACCACCCCGGCCTTCTTCAGCACAGGGTTCTGGTTGACGGTGTCCTCCAGTGCGATTCTGCCCCGTTCAATGGCCCCCTCCACGGCGTACTCCACGTAGTCGTGCTCCCGGACGGCCTCCTGGGCCCCCGCCGCGGCCAGCCGGGCCACGGTGAGGATGGTGCCCTCGGCGGGCTTCATCACGGCCTTGTAGGCGCTCTCCACGCCCACCTGCATGGCCTCGGCAAAGCGGGCGCCGGTGGCCTCCTCGGCCCCCTTGAGGCTCTTGGCGATGCCCCGGAAGAGCAGGGAGAGGATGACGCCGGAGTTGCCCCGGGCGCCCCGGAGCAGGGCGGAGGCGGTGATGTCCGCGGCCCGGGTCAGGCTGGGATCCTCGGCCCGCTTCAGATCCGCCACGGCGTTGTTCAGGGTCATGCTCATGTTGGTGCCGGTGTCGCCGTCGGGGACGGGGAACACGTTGAGCTCGTTGATGTGCTGCTTGTTGATCTCGATGGCGGCGGCGGCGCTGATGATCATGCGCCGGAAGGCCGCTCCGTCAATTGTCTGTCTCAAAGATTTCTACCTCCGTTACCCGCCGACGACCATGGAGTCAATGTAGACGTTGACCGTCCGGACCCTGGTTTCGGTGGTCTTCTCCACAACGTAGCGCACCTCGGAGACGATGGAGTCCCCCACCGCCTTGAGATTGACGCCGTAATCCACAATGATATGCAGATCAATGGAAACGCTGTTGTCCTCGTGGAAGGTGACCAGGACGCCCTTGCCCATGGCCTCCTTGCGAAGCAGATGTACCAGCCCGTCCGTCATGGAGCGGACCGCCATGCCCTTGACGCCGAAGCAGTTGGAAGCGGCCATGCCCACGATGTTGGTGAAGACCGCGCTGCTGACCGTGACGCTGCCCTTTTCGGTTTGAACTTGAATCATAGAATAACCTCCTGTCGGTGGTTGTATTTGGGAGCTTACAGTATATTGTAACCGATTTTGCTTCAATATACAAGTATTATTTTTGGAGCTTGCGGAGTCTCTGCTCGCTCTCCTCCAGCTGGGCCAGGAGCCTGCGGTTCTGCTCCAGCTTGTCCCGCTGGGCCTGGATCACGTTGGCGGGGGCCCGGGAGACGAACTTCTCATTGGCCAGCTGGGCCTCGGCCCGGGCGATCTCCCGCCGGGCGTTCTCGCTCTCCTTTTCGATGCGGGCCAGCTCCTTCTCCAGGTCCACCAGCTGGGCCAGGGGCAGGTAGAGCCGGGCGTCGGGGGTGACGCACTGGGCCATGTCCTCGTGGCCCTGGGGCTCGGTCTCGGAGACGATGACCCGCTCCGCGTAGGCCAGGCGGGTGATGAAGGCCGCGCCCTCCTCAAAGACCTCCCCCTTGTCTGTGACCACGTAGAGATCCGCCTTCCGGGCGGGAGGCACGTTCATCTCAGCCCGGCGGTTGCGGACCGTGCGAATGGCCAGCATCACAGACTCCATGTGCTGCTCCTCGGCGGGGAAGTCCAGCTCCTCCCGCCACAGGGGCCAGTCGGCGCAGATCAGGGCCTCCCCCTCGTGGGGAATGGCCTGCCAGATCTCCTCGGTGACAAAGGGCATGAAGGGGTGCATCAGCCGCAGGATCTGATCCAGCACGTAGAGCAGCACCTGCTGGGCCGTCTGCCGGGCCTCCGGGTCCTCGCCGTAGAGCCGGGCCTTGGTGAGCTCGATGTACCAGTCGCAGTAGTCGTCCCAGATGAAGTCATAGACCTTCTGCACCGCCATGCCCAGCTCGAACTTCTCCAGATTTTCGGTGGCCTCCTTCACGGTGCGGTTCAGCTTGGAGAGGATCCAGCGGTCCGCGGTCTCCAGCTTCTCCCGGTCGGGAAGGCGGTTCTCCTCCAGGTCGAGGTTCATCATCACGTAGCGGCTGGCGTTCCAGAGCTTGTTGGCGAAGTTCCGCATGGCCTCGCAGTGCTCCACGTAGAAGCGCATGTCGTTGCCGGGGCTGTTGCCGGTGATCATGTTCATCCGCAGGGCGTCGGAGCCGTAGCGCTCGATCATCTCCAGGGGGTCGATGCCGTTGCCCAGGGACTTGGACATCTTGCGGCCCTTGTCGTCCCGCACCAGACCGTGGATCAGCACCGTGTGGAAGGGGGGCCTGCCGGTGTGCTTGCAGGCGGAGAAGATCATCCGGGAGACCCAGAAGAAGATGATGTCGTAGCCGGTGACCAGCACGTCGGTGGGATAGAAGTAGTCCAGGTCCGGGGTCTTCTCGGGCCAGCCCAGGATCTCAAAGGGCCAGAGGGCGGAGGAGAACCAGGTGTCCAGCACGTCGGGGTCCCGCTCAATGTTCCTGCTGCCGCATTTCTCGCAGCATTCCGCGTCCTGCTTGGAGACGGTGACGTGGCCGCAGTCGGCGCAGTACCAGGCGGGGATCTGGTGGCCCCACCAGAGCTGGCGGGAGATGCACCAGTCCCGGACGTTCTCCATCCAGTTGGTGTAGATCTTGGTGAAGCGCTCGGGGACGAATTTGGTCTCCCCCTCCTGCACCACCCGCAGGGCCTCCCGGGCCAGGGGCTGCATCTTCACAAACCACTGGGCGGAGATCAGGGGCTCCACGTCGCTGTGGCAGCGGTAGCAGGTGCCCACGTTGTGGGAGTAGTCCTCGATCTTCTCCAGCAGGCCCAGGGCCTCCAGATCCGCGATCACGGCCTTCCGGGCCTCGTAGCGGTCCATGCCCTGATAGCGGCCGCCGTTTTCGTTGATGCTGCCGTCGTCGGCAATGACCTTGACGGAGTCCAGATTGTGCCGCAGACCCACCTCAAAGTCGTTGGGGTCGTGGGCCGGGGTCATCTTGACGCAGCCGGTGCCGAAGTCCATTTCCACGTACTCGTCGGCCACGATGGGGATCTCCCGGTTCATCAGAGGCAGGATGCAGGTCTTGCCCACCAGATGCCGGTAGCGCTCGTCCTTGGGGTTCACGGCCACGCCGGTGTCGCCCATCATGGTCTCGGGCCGGGTGGTGGCCACCACCAGGTATCCGCTGCCGTCGGAGAGGGGGTAGCGCATGTGCCAGAGATGGCCGGGCTTGTCCACGTACTCCACCTCGGCGTCGGAGAGGGCGGTGCGGCAGTGGGGGCACCAGTTGATGATGCGGCTGCCCTTGTAGATCAGGCCCTCCTTGTAGAGGTTCACAAAGACCTCCCGCACGGCCTTGGAGCAGCCCTCGTCCATGGTGAAGCGGGCTCTGTCCCAGTCGCAGGAGGCGCCCAGGCGCTTCTGCTGCTCCACGATGCGGTTGCCGTATTTGTTCTTCCAGTCCCAGACCCGCTCCAGGAACTTCTCCCGGCCCAGGTCATAGCGGGTCAGCCCCTCCTTGCGGAGCTCCTCCTCCACCTTGATCTGGGTGGCGATGCCGGCGTGGTCCACCCCGGGAACCCAGAGGGCGGCGTAGCCCTGCATCCGCTTGAAGCGGATGAGAATGTCCTGGAGGGCGGCGTCCATGGCGTGGCCCATGTGGAGCTGGCCGGTGACGTTGGGGGGCGGCATGACGATGGTAAAGGGCTTCTTCTCCGGGTCGCGCCGGGTCTTGAAGAAGCCGTTGTCCTGCCAGAAGTGATAGATTCGATCCTCCACCTGCTTCGGGTCGTAGGTCTTGGGGAGTTCTCTTGCCATGTTCAGTCTCCTTTCAACAGAAAAACCGCCCTGAGACGCGCTCAGGGCGGCAAAAAATTACCGCGGTACCACCTGAATTCCCGGCCTGAGCCGGGCACTCTGCCTCTGTAACGGGAGGGCCCGTGCCGGACTACTCTGCTTCCCCCGGCCCGCTCCGAAGCGACCTTCCGTTCCCCGCCCTCAAGGCTCGCAGCCACCGCCTTGTCTCTGAAAGCAGCGCGGGAACGTACTCCTCTTCCTCCATGCGTTTTCAATGAAGCCAGTATATACCGCAAAGCCGGATTTGTCAAGCTTTTTTTGGGGGTTTCAGACCCGCTCCGCCCTACGGCTCTCGGAATATACGCGATAAATATACCTAATTCTCTTAGAATAATGGCGAAAATGCGGTCTGCGCCCGGGGAAAAGCTTGTGCAGTCTCCCGATTGACATTTCCCCCCTCCCCTGCTATAATACGGGCCGTCAAGGACGAAGACTCGTCCGGCAGAAAGGAGCGTGCGACATGAATCTGGAGTCCATTTGGAACAAGCTGGAGGACGAGGAGCCGCTGAACACCAAGGAAGATAAGCAGTTTTCCGACGGTATGGAGCAGGGCATCGACCAGCTGGGTCAGATCTTTGAACAGCAGGAGAAGGCGTAAGCCCATTTCCCCATTGCAATCCCTTGAGGTCCCCTTCACCCGACGGCGGTGAACGGGACGTCATTTTTTTATCCCGCCGGGCCCCGGCAAAAAAAATGCGTGACAATTCCGCTCCGATGGAGTATAATACAGAAAATACCCCCATGCAGGAGGACGGATCCATGAAACGCATGATAACGCTGCTGCTCTGCGCGGCGCTGCTTTTGAGCCTGGCGGGCTGCGCCAAGGCCGCCGGGGGCAGCTACAAGCTGGAATACATCACCGCCGACGGGCTGCGCATCCCCCCCGGGGGCTTCGGGCTGAACATCTCCTTTGAGCTGGATTCCGACGGCGTCGGCACCGCCAGCTACGGCTCCACCCAGCTGGACATCACCTGGGTCGACAAGGGCGGCAGCGTGGAGATCACCGGCCCCAACGGGGTGCTGGAGCTCACCAAGGACGGGGAAAACCTGATCCTCCACGCCGACGGCACCCTGCTCTTCTTCAAGCCCGTGGAGGAGGACGACTGAGCCGTTACAAAAAAGACTCGCGCGCCGCGCGAGTCTTTTTTTGCGCTTTATTTGATCTTCCGGAAGTTGCCCATGGTCTGGGAAACCGGCGTGATGTAGGCGAAGGTGTGGGGGTACTTGCCGATGATGGCCTGGATGTCCGCGATCTGGTGCTTGTTGACGATGCAGATCACCAGGCTCTTGTCCTCGTGGGTGTAGGCGCCCTTGGCGGGGAGCATGGTCACGCCGTGGTGGAGCTCCTCCAGCAGATCCTGGGACAGGCGCTCGGGCTCCTCGGTGATGATCTCGAATTTCAGAGCGGTCTGGGAGCCCCGCACCACCTGGTTGCCCACGGTGGTGAGCACGAAGCTGTAGATGATGCAGCAGATGACGGGCTCGAACTGGTAGCCGTAGACGAAGTAGGACACGATGGCGATGACCACGTTCAGCACGAAGCTGATCCAGGTGACGTTGAACTCCGGGTGGTAGTGGCGGATGCAGAAGCTCACCACGTCGGTGCCGCCGGAGCTGCCGTGGATGCGCAGGCAGAAGCCGAAGAAGGCGCCGTTCACCACCGCCGCCGCCACGGGGGCCAGGACGTTGCTGGTGCCGTTTTCGGTGTAGTATTGGAATCTGCTGAAATCCACGTGCTCAAAGAGCATCAGAAAGCCGGAGAAGCAGAGGGTGAAGAGGCCGGTCTTGATGACGAATTCCCGGTCCACCAGCTTCCAGGCCACAATCAGAATGGGGACGTTGATGAGCAGGTTCAGGTATCCGGCGTTGAACTTGAAGACGTACTGGATCATGGTGGCGATGCCGCCCACGCCGGAGGGGGCGAAGTTGTTGGGGAAGATAAAGAGCTTGTAGGACAGGGCCATGGCCAGGGCGAAGAAGGGCACCAGGGGCAGCGTCTTGTACTCCGCCCTGATCTGCCTGGACTTGGCTGCTTTTTTGGTTTCGGGCATGGTGTTTCACCTCGTTGTATTTGTGTGCCGTGATTGTAGCACAGAACGCCGGGAAAAGCAACCGGAAAATCATCTTTATTCCAGCTCTGCCCGCAGCTTCTCCAGGGCCTTTTTCTCGATGCGGGAGACGTAGCTGCGGCTGATGCCCAGCTCCCGGGCCACCTCCTGCTGGCGCAGGGGCTTCTGTCCCCCCAGGCCGTAGCGCAGCCGCACCACCCTCTGCTCCCGCTCCGTCAGACAGTCGGCAATGGCCCGGTGGAGCCGCCGGGCCTCCTCCTTCCGGGACAGATCCTCAAACAGATCCTCCTCCGAGGCCACCACGTCCTGCACCGAGAGGGAGCTTCCGTCCTTCCCGGTCTCGATGCAGTCCGACAGGGACAGCTCCCCCGCGCTCTTGCGCTGGCTGCGGAAGTACATCAGAATCTCATTTTCCACGCAGCGGGCGGCATAGGTGGCCAGGCGGGCCCCCTTGCTCAGATCGAAGCTCTCGATGCCCTTGATCAGGCCGATGGTGCCGATGGAGAGCAGGTCCTCCTGGTCGGAGGCCTGGGCGTAGTATTTCTTCAGAATGTGGGCCACCAGCCGCAGATTGCGCTCGATCAGCACGTTCCGGGCCTCCGGATCCCCGGCGGCGGCCCGCTCCAGATACAGCCGCTCCTCCCTGGCGGAGAGGGGCTTGGGGAAGGAGCCGGGCTGATCCAGCCGCAGGGCGCAGAGCATGGAGCCCAGAAGCAGCAGCGCGGACGCAGACAGCATACAAATCACCTCGCAGCAGTCTATTCCGCCGCTGTTTGTCCATATTCTTCCCCGGCCCCGTATGAAGGAGCCGCAAAGGGGGAATGCTGGCTTTGGGAGGGATGCCCTATGCTGATCGCGACCCTGCGCACGGGGCTGCTCTACGGGCTGCTGATCCTGTCGGTGCGGCTCATGGGCAAGCGCCAGGTGGCGGAGATGGAGCCCGCGGAATTCGTGGTGACCATGCTGCTGGCCAACCTGGCCTCGGTGCCCATGCAGGACAACGGCCTGCCCCTGCTCTCCGGGGTGGCGCCGATTCTGACGGTGCTGAGCCTGGAGCTGATGCTGGCGGTGCTGTCCATGAAGCTGCTGCCGGTGCGGCGGCTGCTGAACGGGGTGCCCGTCCTGCTGATCCGGGAGGGGCGCATCGACCAGAGGGCCCTGGCCGCCAGCCGGGTAAGCCTGGACGAGCTGGAGCAGAAGCTCCGGGAGAAGGACGTCTTCGACTGCGACGCCGTGGCCTACGCCATTCTGGAGACCGACGGAGAGCTGACGGTGATGCTCCGCCCCGACTGCCAGAGCCCCAGCCGGGGGGACCTGGGGGCAGCCTGTCCCCCGGCCCGGCTGTTCTACAACGTGATCTCCGACGGCGTCCTGCTGCCGGAAAACCTTCATGCCGCGGGCCGTGACCGGGCCTGGCTCAAGCAGGAGCTGGCCCGCCGGGGGGTGCAGCAGCGCCAGGTCTTCCTCCTGGCGGTGGACAAAAGCGGCAACACCCGCTTCGTGCGCAAGGAGCGCGTTTGACGCTGGCATGTCACCAGCGGATCGGGATTTGTCGAGTTCTCGCAAACGTCCGGCAGCGGCGCACATTGCAAGCGCCCTGTAGCGGCGCACACCAGTGCGCCACCGGAACCCGGCCTCGTGGCGCACTGCTGTGCGCCGCTACGCCAGCGTTTCGATAAATCGGGATTTGTCGCGCCGTAGGGCCGATGCCCACATCGGCCCTTCGTACCCTGATGTGTCAGGGCCGATGTGGGCATCGGCCCCTACGAATTGAACTCGCCAAATCCGAACAATTGAGGAGAACCACCCATGAAATATTTCTACATCGGTCTTCTGATTCTGGCCCTGCTGCTGGCGGGCTGTGTTTGCGCCGGGCGGGGGCTGCGGGAGCGGACCGAGGCGGCTGCCGCCCCGCTGGAGCAGGCCCTGGCGGCCCTGGAGCGGGGGGATGAGGCCCTGGGCCGTTCCCTCCTCGCCCGGGCCGGGGCGGAGTGGCGGCGGAGCGAGGGCCTGCTGGCCTGCCTGCTAAACCACGAACGCACCCAGGCCGTCAGCGCGGCGCTGGCGGAGCTGGAGGAGCTGCGGGGGGCAGAGCTGACCCGGGCCTGCGGCCGTCTGATCCGGGCCCTCCGGGAGCTGGCGGAGACGGAGTCCCTGCGCTGGCGGAATTTGTTTTGATGCCATAAAAAAACGCCCCTTTCGGGGCGTTTTCTGTTTACAGCTCATATTCGTCCAGAATGGAGTCGTCGTGGATGACCCACTCCTGTACGTTGACGGCGTTGTAGGTGTCCTTGCCGGTGCGCATGACCACCCGCTTGATGCCGGAGTTGATGATGACCCGGCGGCACATGGAGCAGGGCTCCACGTTCTCCAGATACTCCCCGGTTCTGGCGTTGCGGCCCGCCAGGAAGAGGGTGCCGCCGATGCACTCGGAGCGGGAGGCGGAAATGATGGCGTTCATCTCCGCGTGGACGCTGCGGCAGAGCTCATAGCGCTGGCCGTGGGGGATGTTCAGCTTGTCCCGGAGGCAGTAGCCCAGGTCGATGCAGTTGTCCCGGCCCCGGGGGGCGCCGTTGTAGCCCGTGGAGACGATCTCGTCGTTGCGGACGATGATGGCGCCGTAGTGAGAGCGCCCGCAGGTGGACCGCTCCAGCACGGTTTCGGCAATGTCCAGATAATAATTTTCCTTATCGATCCTTCCCATTTGCTGACGCTCCTGTCATCGTACTTTCTGTCATTATAGCACAGCTTCTTCCAAACTGCAAGCCTAAATCCCGGAATCCATGGGATTTCTTCCGCAAATACCCCCGTTTTTTGCGTTTTTTCCTCCACTTTCGACCTTATTCCAGAATCGGCAGCTTTCGGCTGAGATACTGGCCCGCCGAAGTCTCCAGCACCCGGCCCTCCTCTGCTGCCAGGCGGCCCCGGAGCCAGACCTGGCGGATCCGGCCGTTTACGGGGAAGCCCTCGTAGGGGCTGTAATCCACCCTCGTGATGAGCCCGGCGGCGCGGAGGGCCCGCTCCCCCCGGGGATCGTAGAGCACCAGATCCGCGTCGAAGCCCGGGGCCACGGCGCCCTTCCGGCCCCAGAGGCCGTAGAGCTTCGCGTTGTTGGCCGAGAGGAGCTCCACCATTTTTTCCTTGCTGATCCGCCCCGCCGCCACGCCGTAGCTGTAGAGCAGCTCCAGCCGGGTCTCCACCCCGGGCAGGCCCCCGGGGATCCTGGTGAAGTCGCTCCGGCCCAGCTCCTTCTGGGCCAGGGTGAAGGAGCAGTGGTCGGTGTTGAGGGTTTGGATCTCCCCCGCCGCCAGGGCCCGCCAGAGCCGGGCCTGGTCCGCGCTCTTCCGCAGGGGCGGGGCGCAGACGTAACGGGCTCCCTCGAAGTCCGGCAGGCCGTAGTAGCGATCCTCCAGCAGCAGATACTGGGGGCAGGTCTCCACGTAGACCCGCTGGCCCCGGGCCCGGGCGGCCTCGATCTCCACCAGAGCCTCCCGGCAGGTGGTGTGGACGCAGACCACCGGGGTATCCGCCAGGGCCGCCATTTTCAGCAGACGGCCCACGGCCTCGGCCTCCGCCAGGGCGGGACGGCAGCGGGGATGGGAGGTGGGCCCCAGCTCCCCCACCGCCTTCCGGGCGGCGATCAGGGCGTCGATGATCCCGGCGTTCTCGCAGTGGACCCCGGCGATGGCCCCCAGCTTTTTCAGCTCCAGCAGGGCCTCGAAGACCGCCTGATCCCCGATCATCATGGCAGGGTAGGTCAGATACATCTTAAAGGACGTGACGCCCTGGGCGATCATGGCGGGAAGCTCCTCCCGGACGGCGGGGTTCCAGTCGTCGATGGTCATGTGGTAGCCGTAGTCGCAGGCGGCCTTGCCGTCGGCCTTTTTGTGCCAGAGCTCCAGGCCATATTGCAGGCTCTCCCCCTTATTGGGGCAGGCGAAGTCGATGACGGTGGTGGTGCCGCCCCGCAGGGCTGCCCGGGTGCCGGAGGCGAAGTCGTCGGCGGTGACGGTGCCGGCCACCTCCAGATCGAAGTGGGTGTGGGCGTCGATGGCCCCGGGCAGCAGCAGCAGACCCTCGCATTCCACCACCCGGGCCTCGGGACAGAGGATCTCCGGCTCCACCCGCAGGATTTTCTCACCGGAAACCAGCACGTCGGCCACCCGGGAACCCGCGGCGTTCACCACAGTTGCGTTGCGAAACAGCGTTTTCATAGACAGCGCTCCTTTGCTTTTTTTGTTATTATACCACTTCTTTTCCCCCGCTGCAACTTTTTTCCGTTCTCAAACGTCTATAGAATACCTGCGCGGGAAAACAATGGAGGTGATCGCTTGCAGGACAAGACGCAATTGGAAATCTGGTATCGGGAGCAGTTCCGGACCGTTTGGAACGTCTGCCTGAGCTTTCTGAAGAACCCGGCGGACACGGAGGACGCGGTGCAGGAGAGCTTCCTGCGGCTGGCCCGCTCCGAGGAGCGCTTTGAAAGCCCGGAGCACGTGAAGGCCTGGCTGATCCGCACGGCGAAAAACCTGTGCCGGGACGAGCTGCGGCGGCGCCGGCGGCAGGAGCTGCCCTTAGAGGAAGCCCGGAACGCCGCCGCACGGGCCCCGGAGCTCGACGAGACCCTGGCGGCGGTCCGAAGCCTGCCGGAAAAATACCGGGCGGCGATCTATCTCTTCTACTACGAGGGCCTGCCCGTGGAGCAGATCAGCCGTCTGCTGGGCCGGAAGGAAAGCACCGTCCGCAGCGACCTGCGCCGGGGCCGGGCCCAGCTGAAAGCATTGCTGGAAAGGAGCGCGACATGAAGCACGATCGAATCGTTTCCGCCTACGACAAGGCCGCCCCCGCCCCCGGGACCGAGGAGCGGATCTGGCGGAGCATAGAGCAGCAGCTGTCTGAGGAACAAGAAGCAGCCCCCCGCCGTCATCCCCTGCTGCGGCGGGCGGTGCTGGCGGCGGCCTGTCTGGCCCTGCTGGCGGGCCTGATGACGGTGGGCTACGCCGCCTACGAAAAATGGAGGCTCCCGGCCCCGGTGCCCTATACCCCGGACCCGGAGCACGGCAACGTCCAGGTCCACACGGAGCAGCGCTACAGCCTGCCCCTCCAAACCGAGGCCCCGGCCCCGGAGGACAGCGCCCTCCCGCCGGAGGAGCCGGAGGCCCTCTCCGATCAGTATTTCATCGAAAAGGCCCAGAGCATTCTGAGCCGGGCGGGGATCCCCGGCCCGGAGGACGGGGAGGCCGCGGTCCGGCGTCAGACCCATCTGTATTGGAACCGGGAGGAGGCGGAAGTCAGCTGGCGCCGGGACGGCACCCCCTATTCCCTCACCTTCGACGCCCAGACCGGAGTCTTCATCGGCATGTCCGGCATCGATTGGGTCATCGAGGACGCTGCGGCCTGCACCACTCAGGCCCAGGCGGACCGGCTGGCCCGGCGCTACTACGAATCCCTGCCGGTGGAGCAGGGCTACGTGATGAAAAGCTGCGAGCAGTACGACGAGCAGTTCTGGTCCTACGACTTCTGCCGGGAGGTGGAGCCGGGGCTATACTCTTGGTATGAATGCGTCCGGGTGGCCATCAATCCCGTATCCGGGGCGCTGGTGAACTGCAGGGTCTTCTACGTCCCCCTGCTGGACGACCACGAGCCCGGGGACGTTCCCCTGACGGAGGCGCAGGCCCTGGAGGCCATCGGCAGCGTGGGCTTCGACCCGGCGGACTGGGACACGGTCACGGTGGAAAAGACCGTGGGTCTGCCCAACTGGCTTTTCACCGATCAGATGACGCCTCACGCCCAGGCCCCGGCGGTGTCCCGGCTGTGCTGGTCCGTCAAGCTCCGTCGGGAGTCGGACGAGATCACGCCCTTCTCCACCGAGACCCGGATCCTGGTGGACTACTACACCGGCGAGATCCTGGGCGGCGACACAACGGGATAAAGGAAGCGGCGGCAAGTTCCGTTCCATTGGAAATTGCCGCCGCATTTTTTTATTTTGCTTTTTGGTACAGCTGCTCCAGCAGCTCCGGGGTCACGGAGCCGGGGGCGTTGTAGATCACGACGCCCCGGCCGTCCAGGACCAGGGTATGGGGCAGCATGGAGCCGACCCCCAGGAGCTTTGACAGGGACCCGTCGGCGTCCACGGCGAAGGGCAGGCCGTAGTCCGTCCCCGCCAGCCAGGCCGCCACGTCCTCGGTGATCAGCGAGCCGTGGAGGGCCAGCAGGGCCGCGTCGGGGTGGGCCCGGGCGAAGTCCGCGAAGTAAGGCAGCTCCTTGACGCAGGGGCCGCACCAGGTGGCCCAGACGTTCAGCAGCACCGGCTGTCCCCGGTGATCGGAGAGGCGGAATTCCGTCCCGTCCATCATCGCAACGGAAAAGTCGGGCAGGCGCTCCCCCACCGCGTTTCCCACCGCTTCGCTTTGGGAAGCGGTTTCAGCGGGCTCGGAGGCCTCCCGGGAGGCGGCGGGCAGGTTGAAGCCCACCAGGGCTCCCGCCAGCAGCGCAAGGGCAAGGGCTCCCGCGAGGATCCGGTTTTTTGTATTTCGTTTTGCTGCTGCCCCTGGGGCAAGGTCGTGAAGGACGATCTTCCCGGCTTGAAAGCGGATGGCGGCCTCGGGGCAGCGGGAGACGCACTTGCCGCAGGAGATGCACTCCCGGTCCCCCACCCGGCGGATGTCCATGGGGCAGACGGCCCGGCATACGCCGCAGTCGGTGCAGCGCCCAGCGTCCAGCTTCACCCCCAGCAGGGCCAGGCGGGTCATCAGCCCGTAGAGGGCCCCCAGGGGGCAGAGGAAGCGGCAGAAGGCCCGGTAGAGGAAGACGCAGGCCAGGGCGATGAGCAGCAGCACAATGAGCTTGTTGGAAAACAGCGGCCCCAGCAGCCCCAGCTTGTCCCCGTTGGCGGGGTGGAGCAGCAGGCCCAGGGCCCCCTCCAGGGTCCCGGCGGGGCAGATATACTTGCAGAAGGCCGGCAGAGGCGTCCGCCGGAAGGCATAGTAAAGCGGCACTGCGATTACCAGCAGCGCCAGCAGGCCGTACTTCACCCAGCTCAGAGCCCGGGTGAGGCGGCTTTTTTTGAGCTTCGGGGTGGGGAGCTTGTGGAGCAGCTCCTGCAAGAGCCCCATGGGGCAGGCCCAGCCGCAGATCACCCGGCCCAGCGTCAGACCGAAGAGCAGCAGCACCCCCACCACGTAGAAGGCGGGGCGGGAGGCAGAGGCCGCCACGGCGTTTTGCAGGGCCCCCAGGGGGCAGGCTCCCACGGCGGCGGGGCAGGAATAGCAGTTGAGCCCCGGCACGCAGAGGCCCTTGACCCCGCCCCGGTAGATCTCCCCCTCGGCAAAGCCCTTGAGATGGGCGTTGTAGAGCAGGGCGGTGTAGAGCTGCACCAGGCGGCGGGTGGAGGGCCGGTGGGCGGACCACCATGATTTCAGCTTATCCAAGACCGATACACTCCGTACAGATATTGGCGGCCTTGATGAGCACGTCCCGCAGGCCGCCGTTCAGCACCCCCAGCAGCACCAGCAGCAGGGCCAGGCCCAGCAGGCCCCCCCGCAGCAGGGCTTCGCGGCGGGACGGGGCTTTCGCCTGGGCCGGGGCCGCCTGGGCCGGGGCGGGGCGGGGCCGTTTCCCGGGCCGGGCCGCCAGGGCGAGGACCAGGGCCCCCAGCCAGAGCCCCAGAAGCAGCAGGGGCAGGGGCAGCCGGGCGGCCACGGCCTCCCGGCTGTAGATCACGGCGGCGGGGTCCGTCTCCCGCAGGGCCCGGCCCGCCAGATAAAGGTCCAGCACCGCCCAGATCAGGGCGGCGGCCAGGGCCGTCGTCAGGGCTCCAAGGGCCAGCTCCGCCCCCCGGCGGAAGCGGCTCGGGCGGCTCATTCGACCGCCGGATCCAGGGTCACGGTCAAGGCGTCCCCCTGGGACATCAGCACCATGTTGTCGGCGCCGTTGTACTCATAGCCGTCGGGCAGGGAGAGGATCTGCACATGGTAGGCATAGGGCTCCCCCCGGAACAGGGCCACGCCCTCGGCGTCGGAGACCACCTGCGCGCATTCGGTATCGGTGCAGAAGCCGACGATGCAGCCGGGAACCCCCTTCCCCTCCTGATCCACCAGGGTCACGCTGTAGCTGACCCCCTGGGCGCTCTGCTCCCCGGGCAGATGGGCGCTGAAGAGATCCAAAAACTCCTGGGCGGAGCTCATGGCCCCGGAATCCATCCAGACCACCTTCTGCTCCCGGTCCACCAGAATGCTGGTGGGAATGGCGTTCACCCTGAAGGCGATGGCCAGGCGCTCGTTCTCGTCCCGGCCCATGGGGAAGCTCAGCCCCTTCTCCTCGGCGGTCTTTTGGATGATGCTCAGGGTGTCTCCCTCCTCCACGGAGAGGGCCACCACCGCCACCCGGTCCCCGGCCTCCTCATAGGCCTTTTGCAGGAAGGGGAACTCCATGTTGCAGGGGGGGCACCAGGTGGCCCAGAGGTTGATGAGCACCAGCTCATGGTCCTTCAGGGCCTCGGAGAGGGTAAAAACCCCGCCGTCGGCGGTTTTGGCCGAGAAGTCGGGCAGAACGGTGCCTACCTTGCCAAAGCTGCCGATGGCCTTCCAGGCCTCGGGATCCTCCGCGGCGGTGACCACGGGGGGCTCAGTAGGCTGGGCCGTGGTGACAGGCTGGGTTGAAGCGGCGGGACTTCCGGCACAGGCGCAGAGCAGCAGGGCCAGGGCCAGCAGGCAGATGAGAATACTTGTGTGCTTCATGCTTGTTTCCTCCCTATATTCGGTATCTTCATACAGTTTTGTTCAATCCTTCATGAGCTTCCGGATCTGCCTTGCCAGACGGGTCTGGCTCAGATCCTCCAGGTCGATGACCCGGATGTTCAGCTCGGCGGCCCGGTTGCGCATGGGGGTTCCGCCCCGCTCCGCGGTGACGATGGCGGCCCGGGCGATGCCGCCGCCGAAGCGGTCCCGGAGGATCGCCAGCTCGTTGAGGGCCTCGGTCTTCACCTCGCCGGTCTTGCAGCTGATGAAGACGGGGGTGACGCCCCGGGTACACATCACGTCCAGCTCGTTGCTGACGGCGGCGCTTTTGCCGCTCTGCTCCCAGTCCACCACGGCGCTGAGCCGCACGTCGTCGAACAGGCCGCTGTCCCGGCAGGCCTTGTAGACCCAGAGCTCCAGCACGCTGCCCACGTCCCGGAGCCAGACGCGGAGCTGTTGATCCCGGAAGCGAAAAGCCACGCCGGACGCCGGATCAAGTTCCAGTTCTTGCAGAAAGCCGATGCGGGCCAGGGCCTGGAGCCCCTCCGCCGGGGCCTCCAGCGTGGAGCCCCGCTCCCCCTTGACCCGGTAAGCGCCCCGGACGGCCAGAGGTGGGTTCTCCCCCTCCGCCCCGGAGATCCGCTGGATATAGCTCACCAGCCGCACCCAATCCCGGCGGTATTGGAGGTAGACCCGGAAGAAGGGCGGAATATCGGCCTCGTAGCGGGCCAGCACGCTGTTGTCCACCCTGCCCTGGCGCATCTGCCCGCCCGCCATGCGGAAGCAGTCCTCCACGGAGTAAATCACCTGGCAGGGCCGATCCGCGGCGAAGGCGGCATTGTGGATCTCGTAGAAGCGGTTTTTCCGGCGGCTGTAGGTGAAGGCTGGGATGGGGAGCTCCGCCCCCAGCATCCCGGCGGCGTAGAGCACGGCGTCGGTGCCGCCGGTGATGTCCACGGCGCAGTCGGGGCAGCGGGCCGCCACGCTGCGGAGAGTCTTGACGATGCTCTCCGCCCGGTAGACGTCGGCCTTGACGAATTCCAGCTCCACCGTCTTGCCCCGGTGGGCGAAGTACTCCCGCAGACGGCGCTGCAGGGCCCGATCCCGGACTACCTTGGGCGGGCAGATATAGACCACCCGCCGCGGCTGAAAGACCTCCACCCCCAGCACATTCTCCAGCGGCCGCTCGTCGTAGAGCTCAATCAGAGTTTGCATAGACGATACTCCTTTCCCTGCGGCTTAGGCCCCGCCGGGGCGAATTGAAAGTTGAAAATTGAAAATTGAAAGTTTCGGAGTTTTCAAATTGCCATTTGAAAACATTGAAAAAGGGGACGGGAGTTACGGATTGCCACGCCAGTGTGCGCACTGGCTCGCAATGACAAATTCGGAACGTTTTCCGCCGTAGGGGCGGTCATTGACCGCCCGCCGTACCCCGCCCGCACCCATTTGTAGCGCCGGCAATCTGCCGGCCATGCGCCCCGACCGCTGCAGCCCGTCTGTAGCGGCGAACATTGTTCGCCACATGCAGCCCGCGGCGGGCGAATTGAAAATTGAAAATGGTGGTGTTTTCAAATTGCGATTTGAAAACATTGAAAATGGGGATGGGGGATGCGGATTCACCCATGAAGGGCGCAATGTCTCGCTTCGCTCGAAATGACAGGAACGGGACGTTTTCCGCCGTACGGGCGGGGTGTATGTGGCGGTCAATGACCGCCGCTACAGGCGGGCCTGATGCCTGATGCCTGATCCCTGATGCCTATACTCCATCGGTGCGGGGTACGGCGGGCGGTCCATGACCGCCGCTGCGGGCGGGCTGCTCCCCTGCCAACTCCCCTGTTATCCCCCCTGCCCTGCCAGCAGGGCGCCCAGGAGGTACAGGGCCGCCAGGTGGGCGGGGTAGAAATACTGGTAGCAGCGGTGCAGCACCGGGCTGCGGGGGCCCAGGCGGCCCCGGTAGGCCGCCAGCAGCGGGGCCAGCAGCAGGTGGGGGATCCACATTGTCCCCATCCGGGTGAAATAGTCCAGGACCGCCCCCGGGCCGCCGAAGCCCGCGTGGGCCCAGCAGTAGAAGAGGTAATACAGCCCCATCAGCCCCAGGGCCCCCGCCAGGCGGATGGGGAATTCCAGATCCCCGAAGCGCTCCAGATAGAAATAGCAGCCGAAGACCAGGAAGACCCCGGAGATGCCGTAGTCCGTCTCCAGCAGCAGGGCCAGGAGCCCCGCCAGCAGCAGGGGCAGCAGCCGCAGCAGCCGCCGCTGACCCAGGCTCTGCCAGAGCCAGAGCCCCCCGAAGCCCAGCAGCAGGGTGAGGATCACGCTCTGGTGGCTCATGCTGTGGAAGCTGTGGGCCGTGAGCTGGTCGAAGAAGGGCTCCGAGAGCACCGCCAGCAGCGCCAGCATCAGCATATGCAGCTCCAGCCGCCGGGAGTCCCGGCGCAGGTGGCGGAAGCCCTCCGCCAGCAGGAAGCAGTAAAGGGGGAAGGCGAAGCGCCCCAGCAGCCGCAGCAGATGATAGCTTTCATAGTCCACCAGCCGCAGCTCATAGAGCAGGATCCCCAGATGATCCGTCAGCATGCTCAAAACTGCCAGCAGCTTCAGCGCGAAGACCGTCACCCGCTCCGCCCCCTTCCGATTCGCCGTTTTCTGTATCCTACCACAAATCCCCGGAAATTGCAACCAAAGAAGCGGATTTTTCCCCGGTTGACAGGCCGGACGGGATTTTGTATAATAGAGGCGAACACAGCCGCCCTACCGCAGAAAGGACAGGATCATGGACAAGATTGCAGTATTGGTGCCCTGCTACAACGAGGCCCAGAGCGTTGCCAAGGTAGTCACGGATTTTCGCCGGGTGCTGCCGGAATGCACCGTATACGTCTACGACAACAACTCCACCGACGGCACGGCGGAGCTGGCCCAGGCCGCGGGAGCCGTGGTGCGCCGCGAGTACCGCCAGGGCAAGGGCCACGTGATCCGCCGGATGTTCCGGGAGATCGACGCGGAGTGCTACATCATGGTGGACGGCGACGACACCTATCCCGCCGAATGCGCCCCGGCCCTGGCGGCCCCGGTGCTGGAGCGGCAGGCGGACATGGTGGTGGGCGACCGGCTCTCCTCCACCTACTTCACCGAGAACAAGCGGCCCTTCCACAACTTCGGCAACTCCCTGGTGCGCTGGGCCATCAACACCATCTTCCACAGCCAGATCCAGGACGTGATGACGGGCTACCGGGCCTTCAACTACCAGTTTGTCAAGAGCTTCCCGGTGCTCTCCAAGGGCTTCGAGATCGAGACGGAGATGACCATCCACGCCATCGACAAGAACATGCAGGTGGAGAACGTGGTCATCGACTACCGGGACCGGGCGGAGGGCAGCGTCTCCAAGCTGAACACCGTCTCCGACGGCTTCAAGGTGCTCCGTACCGTGGGCAGGCTCTTCCGCAGCTACCGGCCCTTCGGCTTTTTCGGGCTGATCTCGGCCCTGCTGCTGCTTTTGGCCCTGGGCTTCTTCCTCCCGGTGCTGGCGGAGTACTTTGAAACCGGCCTGGTGCGGCGCTTCCCCACCCTGATCACCTGCGGCTTCGCCGCCGTGGCGGCTCTGCAGTCCTTCTTCGCCGGGCTGATCCTCCACACCATGCGCCAGAAGGACCGCCAGGACTTTGAGTCCCGCCTCATCGGCATCCACGAGGACTGGATGCGCAAGCGAAACCGGAACCCGTAGCGGGACGCCCCAGGCTTCCCCCGGGCGATATACGCGGCAAACCACCGCGCGGCCACAGGGCTGCGCGGTGGTTTGCGTTTACAGGCTGTATGCCGCCGCCCCCAGGAGGGCCGCCAGGAGGATCAGGGCCACGGGGGAGGGCTTTTTCTTCATGCGGGGGCGCAGGCCGAACCAGAAGCCCCCCAGGAGCAGAACCAGGGCCAGGGCCAGCCAGTCCGGGCCGGAGGCGCCGGCAAGGCCGCCTCCGAGGCCCCCGGGGAGGAGGTTCCCCGCCAGCATTTCCAGGCCCGCCGCCAGAATGAGGCCCGTGACGCAGGCCTTGAGCCCCGTCATCAGCGCCCGGACCCAGGGATTGGCCGTGAAGCGCCGCAGCACCGCCATCAGCGCCAGGATGATGCAGAAGGCCGGAAGCACCACCGCCAGGGTGGCCACCGCGGCTCCCGCCGCTCCGGCCTGGCTGCTGCCCACGTAGGTGGCCAGGTTCACCATCAGAGGCCCCGGGGTGCTCTCGCTGACGGCGATGATATAGGCCAGCAGCTCCTCCGTCAGCCAGCCCCGGCTGAGCACCACCTCCCGGATCAGCGCCACGGCGGCGTAGCCGCCCCCGAAGGAGAAGCAGCCCACCTCCAGAAAGCCCAAAAACAGCTCCAGCAGGATCATCGGCTCCTCCCTCCTCTCCGGCTGAGGGCGTAGGCCAGCAGGCTCAGCCCCCCGGCCCCCAGCAGCAGAACCACCGAGGACAGGCGCAGGGAAAAGAGGCTCCCCGCCAGGCTCAGCCCCAGGCAGACCAGGAAGATCCCAATCGGCAGGGGCTTGCGGGGCAGGCGGCGGAGCAGCCGCAGGCCCGCGTCCAGGATCAGCAGGCAGACCGCCAGCTTCACCCCCCGGAAGGCGTTGGCCACCAGGGGGATCTGCAGAAAGCGGTCGAGAAAGCGGGAGACGGCGAAGATCACCAGAAAGGAGGGCAGCACCATGCCCAGGGTGGCCGCCAGGGCCCCCGGGAGCCCTCCCTGCCGGGCCCCCACGAAGGTGGCGCAGTTGATGGCCACGGGGCCGGGGGTGGACTCCGCCACCACCACCAGATCCTCCATCTCCTCCCTGGTGATCCAGCTCCGCCGCTCCACGCAGGCGTCGTCAATCAGGGAGAGCATGGCGTAGCCGCCCCCGAAGGTGAAGAGACCGATTTTGAAAAAGACAGTAAACAGCTGCCAGAGCAGCTTCGCAGAATGTTTCATATGTTTTCAAGCAGATTTCCTTATTCCTTATTCCTTTACCAGGCGCCCACGTAGCCGATGGTGACGGCGGCGTTCTCCGAGCCCGCCCGCATCCGCTCCGGGATGGGCTTGCCCAGCAGGGCCGCGTGGAGGAAGCCCGCGATGTAGCTGTCCCCGGCCCCCAGGGTGTCCACCACGGGGCAGTCCACGGCCCCCTGGAGATAGAAGGTCCGGCCATCGTAGACCATGCTGCCCCGGGCGCCCCGCATCACCACCACGGTGCCGGGGCCCATGGCCGCCACGCCGCGGGCCTTGTCCATCAGCGCCTCCAGGGAGCTGCCGTCGTCGGAGAAAAAGGCGATGTCCACGTTGGGCAGGGCCGCCAGGGCCGCGGGATCCTCGGGCAGATCGGCGCAGTCGAAGGCCACCGGCACCCCCCGGGCCCGGATGGCGGCCAGATCCCCCTCGCAGCGGCCCCAGAGGGCGGTGACAGCCAGATCGTGCCGGGCGATGAAATCCAGGTCCCGGGGCCGCAGGCGGTAGTCCTCCATAACCCCGGGCTCGTAGGAGGTGAAGACCCGGTTGCCCTGCTCCATGGTGACAGTGGTGGTGGGGGTTGGCCCCTCCAGCACCTGGACGTGGCTCACGTCCACGCCCTTCCCGGCCAGGGCATCCCGGACCAGCAGACCGTCCTCGTCGGAGCCCACGGCCCCGATGAAGGAGGCCTCGGCCCCCACCCGGCGCAGATAGACCGCGAAGTTGACGGGATTTCCCCCGGGGAACTTCTGCCCCAGGGCCTCGTAGTGATCCACACAGCTGTCTCCGATGCAGGCGATATGAGGTATCATGTTGGGTACGACCTTTCTGTCTGGTGTTCAGACTGCAAATGTTGCGGCTCAGCGCCCGGTGGCCAGCTCCTCCTGGTAGGCGTCGATCAGCGGATAGAGGGCCAGATGGGGGTTGGGGACGACGCGGATCTGCTCCCCCAGCTCCAGAACCCGGTCCGGGGCCTCGGCGGCCTCGGGCCAGGGGGGCAGGCCCGGGCCGTTGGGATCGCCGTTTTTGATGAAGTTTACATAATACGACATCATCGTCTCAGACAGGGCGGCGTCCCCCGCGTCGTAGTTTTTGGGCTGCTTGTCCAGGTTGCCGTAGAAGTAGGGCAGCTCTCCGGCGTGGTTGGAGCCCAGGCCGTTGTTGTCCTTGGTGAAGTAGTAGGTATAGACCGGCCTTCCCTGCCGCTGCAGCAGCCGGGCCCAGTTATAGTGGCTGTAGCTGAACCAGGCGGCGGAGACGCAGACGTTGTAGGAGCCCTTGGCGCTGCCGCCCGGGTCGATGAGATAGCGGTAGTAGGGCGCCTGGGGGGCCGCCGGGAAGGCCGCCGCCGCGGCCTCGGCTCCGTCGCCGTAGAGGGGGCGCAGGGCCTCCACGTAGTTTGCCTCCTCGACCTTGCGGCCCATGCAGAAGAAGTCGGCCTCGTGGACGTTGAAGCCCTGGAGCAGGGCGGTCTCATGGTTCTCCCCTTTTTCGTAGGTCAGATACGGCTGCTCGGTAATGGCGTATCCGTCCACGGTCATGGAATCGTTGGCTTGGCTGTTCTTCAGCAGCTTCTCGGCGGGCAGGGCCCGGAGCTCCGCCAGATCGGCGGCTCCCAGCTCCGTCCGGAGGGCCTTACCGGTCTCCAGCGCCTTTTCCAGGCTGCGGAAGGTATGGTAGGGCACCTTGGCGGTGATGCCGCTGGACTCCGCAATGGCCCGGGTGAAGAGCCCCTCCGCCAGGGGGGAGACGCAGAGGGCGTTCACCGAGGAGGCCCCGGCGGACTCTCCGGCAATGGTGATCCGCTCCGGGTCGCCGCCGAAGGCCGCGATGTTCTCCCGGACCCATTTCAGAGCCTGGATCTGATCCAGCAGGCCGTAGTTGCCGGTGGTCCCGTGGGGGGACTCCGCCGCCAGGGCCGGGTCGGCGTAGTAGCCGAAGACCCCCAGGCGATAGGCGCAGTTCACCACGATGATCCCCCGCCGGGCCAGAGCCTCGCCGTTGTAGGCCTCGTAGGAGCTCTGGCCGGTGGTGAGGGAGCCGCCGTGAATGAAGAAGAGCACCGGCAGCTTCTCCGCCTCCCCCGCGGGCCTCCAGACGTTGAGGTAGAGGGAGTCCTCGCTCATGGGCTCGATCCAGTTGTCCGTCAGGCTGAATTTGTATCGGTGATAGCCGAAGATGTCCATGAGGGAGTTCACCACGGGATGGTTCCGGGGCTGCATGGACATGGGAGCGAAGGTATCGCAGACCCGGACCCCCTCCCAGGCCGCCGGGGGCTGGGGCTCCCGCCAGCGCAGCTCCCCCACCGGGGGCTGGGCGTAGGGAATGCCCGCGTAGACCTCCACGGCCCCGTCCGGGGTACAGACCCCGGTGAGCTGGCCCTGGGCCACCCTGCGGATGCCGGTCATTTGCAAATCCTTCCCCGCCACGGCGGGAATGGCCCTCTCCGGGGGCCCGGAGAGGACAAAGAGGGCCGCCGCCAGCCCCAGAGCTCCGGCAAAGAGGCCGAAGCGGGGCAGAAAGCCGCTCCCCGGCAGCACCCGCAGCCGCAGCAGCGCCCAGGCCGCCAGCAGTCCCAGCAGCAGGGCCCAGCCCCAGAGGGTATTCTTCCCCAGCTCAAACAAGGCGAACCAGATCAAGGCCGCCGGAATAAACACGATCCAAAACAGCACAGGCTTTCGCTTCCTTCGTTCTTGCATATTGTTGCTCCTTTTTCAGGCATCAGGGATCAGGCATCAGGCATCAGACCCGCCTGTAGCGCCGGCAATCTGCCGGCCATGCGCCTCGCCCGCTGCAGCCCGCCCGTAGCGGCGAACATTGTTCGCCACATGCACCCGGCCCCGGGGCGAATTGAAAATTGAAAGTTGAAAATTGAAAATGTCGGAGTTTTCAAATTGCCATTTGAAAACATTGAAAAAGGGGACGGGAGTTACGGATTGCCACGACCAGTCTGCGGACTGGTCTCGCAATGACAAATTCGAAACGTTTTCCGCCGTAGGGGCCGGGTTCCCCGTCCCGCCGTACCCCGCTCCGCCCGCCGTAGGGACGGCTCTCAGCCGTCCGCGTTCCCGGCCCGGGGCGAATTGAAAATTGAAAATTGAAAGTTGAAAATTGAAAATGGGGACGGGGGATGCGGATTGCCACGCCAGTGTGCGCACTGGCTCGCAATGACAAATTCGAAACGTTTTCCGCCGTCCCCCGCGGGCCGGTCACGGTCCCCGCCTGGGCGCTTCATCAGCTCCACAGCTCGCTCAGCACCCGCAGGGCCAGGAGGAGGATGACGGTGAGGATCACGGGGCGGACGATCCGGGACCCGTTTTTGATGGCCAGGCCCGAGCCCAGCCAGTGGCCCGCGATGGAAAAGCAGGCGGCCACCAGTCCCAGGCCCAGGAGCACCTTCCCCGCCAGCAGGGAGGTGACCAGGGCCCCCAGGTTGGAGGAGAGGTTCACGAGCTTCACGTTGCCCGAGGCGGTGCGAACGTCCAGCTTTCCCAGGGCGCAGAAGGCGATCAGCAGAAAGGTCCCGGTGCCGGGGCCGTAGAAGCCGTCGTAGATCCCCACCAGCAGGGAGAAGCCCCAGACGATGAGGCGGCGTCGGCCCGGGGCCATGGCCCCGGTCTGCTCCGGCAGGCTCTTCTTCCGCAGCAGCACCGCCGCCGCCAGAGGCAGCACCAGCAGCAGGACATATTTCAGCATCCGCTCGTCCACCATCAGCTGGAGGCTGGTGCCCAGCCAGGCCCCTCCGATGGCCAGCAGGGCCGAGACCAGGGCCAGAGACCAGTCCACATAGCCGTTTTTCAGATAGCGGCCGGTGGAAAAGGCGGTGCCCACGCAGGAGGAGAGCTTGTTGGTGCCCAGGGCGAAGTGGGCGGGCAGGCCCGCCAGCAGGTAGACCGGCACGGAGATGATACCGCCCCCGCCGCCGATGCCGTCCACGAAGCCCGCGGCGAAGACCCCCAGGCCGATGAGCAGGACGATCCAGATGGGATAGCCGTCGATCATGGGCGCTCCTCCCCTCTTCCCGGCCCGGCGGGCTCGTTCTCCCCGGCGCAGACCGGGCGCCCCGCCTGCAGGAGGGCGGCGGGGCAGTCCTCCTCGGTGTAGACCGGGATCCCCGCCTCCAGGAGGGCGGCGGCCAGGACCCCGTCGCCGGGGATCAGCCTGCCGCTGAAGCTGCCGTCGTAGATTTGTCCCCGGCCGCAGGCGGGGCTCCGGGCCTTCAGCACGGCGCAGCCGCAGCCCCGGGCCTTACAGACTGCCAGGGCCCGTTCCGCCCCCAGGCGGTATTGGGCCGTAACGTCCGCCCCCGCCCGGTTTTTCACGCTGCCGTCGGGCTGGCGCTCGCTGGGGCAGCGGGGCACCGGCAGGCCCCCCAGGACCTCGGGGCAGACCAGCACGGCCTCCCCCGCCAGGGCCAGACGCATCAGCTCCGGCGCCCCCCTGGAGGCCCCGTCATAACGGCAGGGCACCCCCGCCAAGCAGGCGCTCAACAGGATCACAGCACCGCCCCCTCGTGGTTTCAAAATTCTTTGCTTATTATACAATTGATTCCGGTAAATTACAAGAACCGGATTGGGTTTTTTCCGAATTCGTCGTTTATTCCGGCAAAGTGCCCGGTCGTACAGACCGCGGGCCTTTGTAGGCTGTAGGGACGGCTCTCAGCCGTCCGCCGTCCCACGCACGGACGAGGCAGCAGGGATCAAGGATCAGACCCGCCCGTAGCGGCGCACACCAGTGCGCCACCGGAACCCGGTCGCGTGGCGCACCGGTGTGCGCCGCTACAGGGCGCTTGCAATGTGCGCCGCTACCGGACGTTTGCAAGAACGCGACAAATCCCGATTCTGGCTATCGGTTTCACTCAGCAACTACGCCGTAGGGGCTGCTCTTACCCGCAAGTTTGAGCAGCCCGGCATTCGGAACGAATGCAATTTGCCGGAGGCAAATCCAGCAAGCTTCCGAAATCAGAACTGTTCTGAATATTCGGAGCGTTCCC
>JAFXYD010000106.1 GCA_017541995.1 Oscillospiraceae bacterium | reverse complement strand
GGTGGACGAGAACGGCAAGTTCGTGGACATCGTGGCCTTTGACAACGATACCTCCTTCGGCACCCTGCCCATCGACCCCAAGACCGGCCGCTTCCGTCAGGCAGGGATTCAGGATTTGAAGGTCATCTCCAAGCCCATGTCCCGGAAGCTCATGAGCCTCACCCCGGAGATGCTGAAATTCTCCCTCCGGGGCCGGGGGCTCACGGACCCGGAGATTCAGGCCTCCTGTGATCGGCTGGCGGAGCTGCAGCAGGCCATTCGGAACGGCATACCGGCCAAGACCATCGACGATATCAAGTCCGCCGGGCCCAGGCTCTGCGTCATGGAGACGGAGGACCTGGAAAAGATTCACATCAACGACATTCCCGACACCACATACGCCCTGTTCCACAACGTGCGGGTCCAGCTCCACAACCGGATGCAGGAGGCCCGGAAGGCGGGCATCCAATTTGAGTCCGGCGCTCTGGCCCGGGAGGGGCAGGACAGGAAGCCTCAGCTAACGGAGGTCAGCACCACGGAGCGGAGGCTCGCCGCTGCCGCCGGAATCGCGGAGTCCATGTCGGACATGGACCGGATGCTGGAAAACCGGGTCACCGGCTTCCGGGTCTCCGGACTCAGCAGGTTCCTCCACAGCTCCGGCAATTGGCGGGATATGATCAAGGCGGTGAAAAACGCCTCCAAGACCGCCAACGCCCTTCGCCGGGCCATCGGCCCCGACAAGGAGGGCCTGCGCCGGGACGACCCCAAGGTCCGGAAAGAGCTGAAAAAGGCGGACGAGGCCATGAAGAAGGCCTGGGACGCCAACGAAGCCTATTTGCGAAAGAAAATGCGGGAAAAGCGGGTCGACACGCCGGAGGCCCTGGCAGGCCGGGGCAAGCACGCCTACGAGCAGAACCGCATGGACTATGCCCTGCGGCTCCGGAAGAGTCTGCTGGCCTACAAGGAGCTGAAGGAGCCGGACAAGGCCCAGCAGCAGGCCGGCGCGGCGGCGGAAAACCCTGTCAGAAAGCAGCAGGAGGCCGCCCAGCAGCTTCTGGACTTTGCCAACAAGCGCAAGGCCCTGCAGGGCCAGCCTCAGGTCGGCCCCTGATCTGAAAAAAGGCGAGCGCGCAAAAGCGGTTCCCGCCGTCTTCGGCGGGAACCGCTCAGAAATCACTTCACGCTTATTGTCCCCTCTCCGGGGTTATGCGGATTTGGTTATGCCCACCGTCATCCTCGTAGACCTCCAGGCTGTAGCGGTATTCCCGCTCCCCGTCCCGGATGACGAAGCTGGTGGTGCCGTAATCGTTGGCCTGGACCAGAACCATGCTGTCCGGTCCTGTGCTCTCGATGGAGACCGCGGCGATGCCGCCCTCCTCCATCTCAACGACGGCCTTTTCCGTCAGAACGGCGTCGTCCGGCAGAAAAGTGGTGGCGGTCAGTTCAACACCCGGCCGGATCAGGAAAGCCACGACGACCGCCAGCAGGGGGACGAAGAAGCCCACCAGCTTCTGCCAGCGCAGCTCTGTGAAGCGGTAGAGGTAGATCAGCACCTGGCCCAGGCAGAACAGGGCCGTCACCAACTGATAGGGGAAATGCCTGGAGGTATAGACAAAGGAGTTTACGTAGTCGCTGGTCAGGGCCAGCAGGACCGGCGCCAGGATCAGCAGACTGAGCCAGTTTTTCTTTCGGATGTACCAGCCCACGTAGGCCATGGGAAAGGTCAGCAGGGTCCAGACGATCCAGAACCGGTAGTACCCGAACAGGCCCCAGCCCATCTCGGAAAAGGGCACCTGGATCAGATAGATCAGCGGCTGGCTGACGACGAAGAACACAAAGGTCTTCAGAGCGGATTCCAGAGGCTTTTTGCAGTTTGCCATGATGATCACGGCAAAGAAAATCCAGGCCTCAAAGGTTTCGCCCATGCGGGCGAAGGACGTGCGGTGAAAAATCGGCACCAGAAGAAATACCGCTGAGAGCAGCGCCGTGGCCACGGCATAGAGGATCACGACCGGCCAGCTCATATTCAATCCGCCGTAGATTTTCTCCACAAAGCGTCTGAGTCCCTGCTTGCTGCCTTTTTCCATAGATCATTTCCTTCCAATCATTCAGACTTGCGGCGTCCCTTCCGGCCGCAGGATATGCCCGAGGATCGTGGCCCGGTCCTCGTGCTCGCTCACAGAGCTGCAGCTCCGGATCACGCAGGCCGCGGCGGGCTCCCCCTTGCCCAGGATGAAGGGAAGCACGGATTCATCCTCCAGGAAGCCCTCCAGATCGTTTCCGTATTCGAAGCCCTCGGGGTTCATCCCGTTCCACAGCTCCTCGTCCACCGGCTGGCCCGACGCGCTGAGATAAGATGAACCGCGCGGACGGCGGCGGAGGGAGCCTGAACGGCCCCGAGCCCGCCGCGAACGCTGAAAAGATTATACTGAAGCCCCGCTGATTTGTCAACCGTCTTTTGGCGGGGCAAGTCCTTGCCGCCCGACACGAAAAGAGCAGGGTCCCCGCCGGATTGGGGCCTTGATCCATAAACAAATCCACAACAAAGAGAGGAGAAACCCTTATGATCAGTCTGAACGAGTTAAAACAGATCCGCCGCGAAATGCCCGATCTTTTTCCGGAGCAGATCGGCGCCCTGACTGCCTATCTGGATTATTTCGACCGGGACGCTGACTTCGTCGGCCTGGATGAGCCGGGCGCCCTGAGCGAAGCGGACATCGATCAGTTCCATGCGCTGAAGAACGCACTGAACGCTCTGTACGACCCCAAAAAATCCGATGAGGAGCTGCGCCAGGCCCTGCAGACGCTGAAGCAGCTTCCCGCCTTTTTGCAGAAAAAGGCCTTTCCCGATGAGGAGCATTCCCCCAGCATCCTGGAGCGGATGCAGCAGCTGGAAAAAAACAATCCCCTCTGTCATGAGGGCGGGCTGAGCGCCCAGCTGGCCCATGCGGTTCGTTATCTGGAGCTGGATCTGAGCCCGGAGCTGAGCGTAAAAAAGCTGGGCGACCGCCGGAAGGCCTGGGCCTTCCCCGCCCTGAAGAATCTTCCGACCCGGAAGGACGCCATCCAAAACTCCTGGGCCGGGCGCTTCTACCAGCTTACCAAGCCCACCGGCAAGACCAACACCGCCAAGGACGTCTCCGTCTATGAGCACAAATGCTCCGACAACACCTGGCGGCGTCTGGCGGCGGCAGAAAGAATGGTCGCCGGGAAATCAAACAATCTGGTCCGGAAGGATGAAACGCTGGATGATTATGCCGCGGACATGCGGAAAAGCTCCCTTGCCGTCATGACCATGCGCAACGAGTACACGGTGGAGGAGCTGCGGCGGGGCCACATCGCCGACGTGGCGCAGCGTCTGGACCAGACCCGCAGGGATTTCAGCTTCCCCAGCAAGCAGGCGGAGGAGGACGCCAAGCTCCGGGCCAACCACGTTTTGAGCAAAATGCAGCAGATGCAGGGCAAGGCCGCCTCCAGCCCGGAATTTGCGGCGCTGAAAAACGCCGTGCAGAAGTTCGTGAACGCGACGGGGAACATGGCGCAGCGCAGCGCCGACGTTCTGGTGGCTGTGGAGAATTTCACCAAGGGCCGCAAGAACGTGCAGCGAAGCCCACGGGCCCAGGAATGCGTCAATCTGGCGCTGGACGCCCTGGTTTCCACGGTGCCCAACGCCGTCTCCAATCCCCACGTGACGCCGCTGATGGATCGCTTTGCCGCGGTGCGCTCCAGGAGCAACCGGCTCTCTCTGAAAGATTTCGGGGCCTTCCGCACCAACCCGCAGAATGCGCTGCTGCAGCGCCCCGACATCGCCCAGGACCCGCTGCAGAAGGCTCTGTTGGAAGCCATGGACCAAACGCACCTGGGAAGGATCGACCCGGCCCACCACAAGCGCATGTCGGAGCTGCTCCGGGACAGGGCAGACGAACTGGGACCCCTGCCTGAGTTTTTGCAGGGGGAGGATCGGTTCAAGCGGGACGTGTCCGCGATGCTGCTGGAGGAGCTTCTGGACCATCCCGAAAAGATCGCCGCTTACAACGACATGAACACGCTGGAGCTGGACCGGATCGTCCAAAAAAGAGGCCTCCAGATGCTGAATGACACGCAGAATAAGACCCTGAAGAACGCGCTCCTCTGAGCCATCCCCGCGAAATGAGAAAAGCATCAGGCGGCTGAGCGTATGCCGAACCAGACCCCAAATCAAAGACTGCGGGATATCGGGATAAACGTCGAATACGCCCGGCAGAAGCGCACCGAAAACCTGCAATTCGAGCAGCAGAGCGCCTACCTGGCCACTCTGCCGGCGGGCTGCGCCATGAGCCAGGCCCACCCCTCCGAAACCGCCACCGAGCGGGCCTTTGTCCAGTCCCCCGCGGTGTCGGCGGAGCCGCGGCTGCCGAATCCCGACGCCATTCCCAAAACCCCGGTTATCCCCAAGCTGCCGAGGATGCAGTGCAAGGGCGCGTCCCTTTCCCGACGCCAGCGCAAAGGCCGGCTCCTGTCTGCACAGGAGCCGGCCTTCTTCGCCGTGTTTTGGGCTCCGCAGGGTCACTGCGGTCCCGGGTTTATCCGATGGAGGCGCTGCGGTAGATGAAGCGCAGCTCGCCCTCCGCGTCCTCTGAACAGCCTGTGTAGGAGGCGCGGTATGCCCGGCTCAGCTCGGCCAGGGTCTCCAGCCGCTCGGCCAGATCCCGACCGTCCTCCTTCACCAGGCGGACAATGGTCTGGATGCCCTTTTCGTCAAAGGTCTCCAGGCCCTCCCGGAGCTGGGCGGAGCCGTTCAGCAGCTTTTCCACCCCCTCCACCAGGGCGGGCAGGCCGTCCTGGAGCGCATGCACGCCGGAGTCCAGGCGGGCCGCCCCCTCGGACAGCTCCGCCGCGCCGCCGGACAGGGTCTTGGCCCCGGCGGACAGCTTCCCCGTGCCCGCGGAGAGGGCGGCGGTTCCGTCGGAGAGCTCCGCGGCGCCGCTTTGCAGCTTCTTTGCCCCGGTGCTGAGCTCCTTTGCGCCCCGGGCCGCGGCGTCCACCCCGGCGGTATAGCGCTTCACGCCCAGATAGAAGGCGTTGTACTGGTCCAGGGAGGTCTTGAGGGCAATCACCGACTGGGCGCCCTCGCCGGCGGCCTGCAGCTTGGCCTGGACCTCGGGGCCTGCCATGGTGTCGGCAATGGCCTTCTGGACCTGGGCCTCCGTGTTGTCCGCGATGCTCTGCACAATCTCCTCGCTCTGCATCTGCGCCTCGATCTGCTGGGCGATCATGGCCTGGACGGTCTCAGAGCTCATCTGGGCCGCCACCTGCTGCTCGACCAGCTCCTCCGGCGCGGACTCCGGCAGCTGGGCCAGGACCGCCGCCCGGATCTGCTCCTCCACCGCGGCGGTGACGGCCTGGCTGACCTGCTCCCGGACCGCCTGGCTGACCAGGGCCTGGATCTCGGGCCGCTTGGCCTCCACCCCGGCGCTGACCTGGGCCAGGGCCGCGGCGTAGACCGCGTCGGGGTCCAGGGTCTTGATGATCCGGTTCAGCTCCGTCTGATAGTTGGAGATGCTCAGGCTGCCGACGCTCAGACCGTTGGCCTTGAGCTGGGTCTCCGCCGCAGAAAGCAGGGAGCCGAAGACCGTCTCCGCCCCGCCGTTCAGCGCCGCGGAGCTCTGGCTGAGCTGATTGAGCCCGGTGCTGAGCTGATCCGCTCCTCCGGCCAGCTCCTTGCTGCCGTCCCGCAGGCTCTCGGCCCCCTGGGCAAGCTGGCCCGCGCCGTTTTTCAGCTCGGCCGTGCCGGAGGCCAGATCTTTGGCTCCGCCGGAGAGGCGCTTCGCCCCCTCGGAGAGCTGATCCGCGCCCTGCGCCAGGGCGGAAACTCCGCTTTGCAGGTCGCCGGACTTTTCCATCAGGGTATCCAGGCCCGCGTTCAGCGCCTTGGCTCCCTCCAGAAGCTGGGCCATGCCGTCGCTGAGATCCTGGACGGAGGCCAGGAGCTTTTCCAGGGCCTCCGGGTCGTTTTCATCGTAGCTTCCAAAGAGATCGGAGGCCGCCAGGGTGTAGACGGAGTCCAGGGCGAAGTCCTTCACCTCGGCCCGCAGGCACACGTGGTCGGGAAGCTCCAGCCCCAGCTCCTCGGGCAGCGCCAGGCTCTCCCGCATCCCGGGCAGAGCATAGCCGATGGCCAGGGTACGGCTGCCGTCGCTGATCAGCTTTCCGTTTTCCATCTCCACGTTGGTATAGTGCTCGTTGTCCAGCACCAGCGCCGAGAGCATCAAAAAGGGCGTATAGAGGCGCTCCTCCCGGCCCCGGATCTCCCGCGCCTCGGAGACCTTGTTGGTATAGTCAATCCGGATCTCCACGGAGCCGCTCTTTCCGGCCAGCTCCTCCGGGGTAATTTCCTTCCCGTTCAGACGGTAGGAGAAGTGCAGCTCCACCGGCAGCTCCTGCCGGGTCTCCGTCCGCTGGGTTTCCTCGGCGCCGGAGGCGTCCCGGCTTCGCCGGCTGACGATCTGCTTTTCCACCGCACCGGAGGCGTCGGTGAGCACGTAGACGGCTTCGCTTTCACAGAGCGGCTGCCGCGCCGTGTCCTCCGACGGGGCGGAGGCGGCGGTGCTTGTGGGGGGCTCGTCGGGGGCTTTGCGGTTTTCCGCCGAGACCAGGCCCACGCAGCCCAGGGTCAGGCTCAGGCACAGGGCCAGGGCCAAGAGTCGTTTATAGATGGGTTTCATACCAATGCTTCCTCCTTATCACTTGCGTTATCCTGCTTGCTGTGGGTTTGCCGCGGCCTGTCGCACTTCCGCATGCCCAGGGTGGTGGCGCAGATGAGCCGGTCACAGAGCAGCAGCAGCGGGGGCAGCGTGAAGATCACGCAGATCATGCTGATCACCGCGCCCCGGGCCATGAGCATACACATGGAGCTGACAATGTCAATGTTGGAATAGAGGGCCACGCCGAAGGTGGCGGCGAAGAGCCCCATGCCGGAGACCAGCACCGAGGGAATGGAGCTGGTCAGGGCCGTGTGGACCGCGCTCCTGCGGGCCGCGCCTCCCATGCGCTCCTCCTTATACCGGGTGGTCATGAGAATGGCGTAGTCCACCGTGGCGCCCAGCTGGATGGTGGAGATGGCGATGGGGGCGATGAAGGGAAGGGTGCTGCCCAGATAGTGGGGCAGGCCCAGGTTGATGAAAATGGCCAGCTCAATGACGGCGATCAGCAGCACCGGCAGGCTGAGGCTCTTTTCCACGAAGAAGATGATCAGAAACACCAGGGCGATGGAGACCGCGTTGACCACGGTGAAGTCGTGGCCGGTGGTCTCGATGAGGTCCTTCATGCAGGGGGCCTCCCCGATCAGCATGCCGCTGGGATCATAGCGCTTCAGAATTTCATTGAGCCGGGTGATCTGATCGTTCACCTCGTCGCTGGCTACCTTATATTCCGAAAGGATCAGCATGAGCTTCCAGTGCTCGCTCTCCAGAACCTGGCGCAGCCGGTCCGGCAGAATCTCCGGGGGAACGTCCTCCCCCAGCAGGCTCTCCAGCCCCAGGACGGTTTTCACGCCCTTTACCTCCCGCATCTGCCGGAGCATGGCCCGGACATCCCCCTCCGGGGTGTCGGCGCTGACCAGCATCATATGGGTGGAGGCCATGTTGAACTGCTCCCGGAGCTTGGTATTGGCGATGACGTAGTCCATATCCTCCGGCAGGCACTGACCCATGTCGTAATAGACCTCGTCGTTGGTCTTTTCATAGCCGTACCAGGCGGGAACGGCCAGCAGCAGGGACAGCACCAGCAGCACCGGAGCGATTTTCAGAATTCCCTTGGACAGGCCCGCCGCGTTGGGGATCAGGCTGCGGTGCCGGGTCTTTTGCAGGGGCCGGTCCAGCAGCAGGATCATGGCGGGCAGCACCGTGACGCAGCCGATGACGCCCAGCACGACGCCCTTGGCCATGACGATGCCCAGATCCCGGCCCATGGTGAAGCTCATAAAGCACAGGGCGATGAAGCCCGCCACCGTGGTGATGGAGCTGCCCAGCACGCTGGTAAAGGTCTGGTGGATGGCCCGGGCCATCGCCTCCCGGTGATCCGTCGGGCACTGGCTCAGCTGCTCGTTGTAGCTGTTCCAGAGGAAGATGGAGTAGTCCATGGTGACGGCCAGCTGCAGCACCGCCGCCAGGGCCTTGGTGATGTAGGAGATCTCCCCCAGCAGGACATTGCTGCCCATGTTCAGCAGCACCATCATGCCGATGCAGGCCAAAAACACCAGAGGCGCCAGCCAGCAGTCCAGCAGCAGGGTCATAGCCGCCGCGGCCAGCACCACGGCCAGGGCCACGTAGATGGGCTCCTCCCGCTCGCAGAGCTGCTTCAGATCCAGCACCAGGGCGGACATACCCGCCACAAAGCACTGTCTGCCGCAGATCGTCCGAATCCGGTCCACCGCATCCATGGTGACGTCGGCGGAGGTGGAGCTGTCGAAGAACACCGCCATCATGGTGGCGTTCCCGGCGTTGAAGGCCTGATAGACCTCGTCGGGCAGCAGCTCCATGGGGACGGACAGGTCCGCGAGACTGTCGTACCAGATCACGGAGTCCACGTGCTCCACGCCCTCGATGGATTTCCGCAGCCGGGAGACCTCCTCCGGCTCCATGTCCTCCACGATAATCAAAGAGAAGGCTCCCTTGCCGAAGTCCTTCATCAATTCATCCTGCCCCACGACGGTTTCCATATCCTCGGGCAGATAGGTCAGCATATCATAGTTGATTCTTGTGGCCGCCATTCCGAAGACTGAGGGAATGAGCAGCAGCAGGGTCAGCACCAGGATCGGCACCCGGAAGCTGACGATTTTTCGCGCAAGCTTCATGCCAAACGCACTCCTTTCTGATTGCTGCCCCAGTATACGCGGCGCCGGGCAAAAGAGAAACAGGCAAAAACAGTCTCGTGTCTGAATTTCAGACACGAGACTGTTTTTGCATAAGGCGCTATGGATTTGACTGCTTCAGGGAGAGGCCCTGCTGCAGCATGGCGGGCTCCACCATCAGCTGGAAGATCCGGTGGAAATCCTCCCTGATGTCGTAGGTCATGCCGCTTTCCAGCCAGCGGGTCACGGCCCCGTAGAGCACGTAGGCGTTGAAGTGGACGATGGCCTGCCGGTCCTCCGCCGAGAGGGGCAGCTCCCCCAAAAAGGAGCTGACGTAGCCCGCCCCCACGGATTCGCAGTTTTTCATCAGATAGCGGTCGAAGATGTCCCGGTTGACGGAGTTGTAGACGTGGTAGGCCGCCCGGCGGTGCTCCCGGAAAAAGGCCAGGGCCTCGGCCATGCTCTCCTCCAGGGTGGAAAAGGATTTCTCCTCCCGGACAAAGCGCCCGATCTCCTCGTCGATGAGCTCCTCCACCAGGGCGGGCAGATCCGCGTAGTGATAATAGAAGGTATTGCGGTTGATGCCGCAGGCCTGCACGATGTCCTTCACCGTGATCTGGCTGAAGGGACGCTGCTCCAAAAGCTCCAGGAAGGTCCGCTTGATTTCTTGCTTCATAAGGCTTGCCATGCCGTGCTTCCTTTTCTTGCCTTAGCGCTTCTTCATCAGCTCCCGCATGCGCTGGCTGTGGTCCAGGATGCGCTTGCGCATCCGGAGGTTCTGGGGGGTGACCTCCAGGAGCTCGTCGTCGGCCAGGTACTCCAGGCACTGCTCCAGGGAGAAGACCCTGGGGGGCGTCAGGCGGATGGCGTCGTCGGAGCCCGCGGCCCGCATATTGGTGAGCTGCTTCTTCTTACAGACGTTGACGGTCATATCCTCGTTGCGGTTGCAGGCGCCCACGATCTGACCCGCGTACACCGGCACGCCGGGGGTGATGAACATGGTGCCCCGGTCCTGAACGCCGCCGATGCCGTAGGCCGTGGTCTCGCCGGTCTCATGGGCCACCAGGGAGCCGGTCTTCCGGCGCTCGATCTCCCCCTTCAGGGGGGCGTAGGAGTCCAGCACGGAGGACATGACGCCCTCGCCGTGGGTGTCGGTGAGGAACTCGCTCCGGTAGCCGAAGAGGCCCCGGCTGGGCACCAGGAACTCCAGGCGGTAGCGGCTGCCCATGGGGGTCATGGACACTAAGTCGCCCTTGCGCTGGCCGATTTTCTCGATGACGGAGCCCATGGCGTTCTCGGGCACGTCCGCCACCATGCGCTCAATGGGCTCGCACTTCACCCCGTCGATCTCCTTGGTGAGGACTCTGGGGGTGGAGACGGAGAACTCGAAGCCCTCCCGGCGCATGGTCTCGATGAGGATGGACAGGTGCATCTCGCCCCGGCCCGCCACGTTGAAGGCGTCGGTGCCCTGCTCGGTGACGTGGAGGGAGACGTCCTTCAGAAGCTCCCGCTCCAGCCGGTCCCGGAGATTCCGGGAGGTGACGTACTTGCCCTCCCTACCCGCGAAGGGGCTGTCGTTGACGGCGAAGGTCATCTCAATGGTGGGGTCGGAGATCTTCACGAAGGGCAGGGGCTCCACATTCAGCGGGTCGCAGACCGTGCGGCCGATGGTGATGTCGGAGATGCCGGAGAAGGCCACGATCTCCCCGGCGCTGGCCTCCTGGATGGGGGTGCGGCCCAGGCCGTCAAAGGCGTAGAGGGCCACGATCTTGCCCTTCTGCTGGATGGAGGGGTCGTGGAAGTCGCAGATGGTGACCTCCTGGTTCTGGTGGATGGTGCCACGCTCGATGCGGCCGATGCAGATCCGGCCCACGTAGTCGTTGTAGTCCAGGCTGGACACCAGCATCTGCACGGGGCCCTTGGCGTCCCCCTCGGGGGCGGGGATGTAGTTCACGATGGTCTCGAAGAGGGGGATCAGATCCTTGCCCTCCTCGTGGGGGCCGTAGGCGGAGATGCCCTGGCGGGCGGAGCAGAAGATGGTGGGGGAGTCGAACTGCTCCTCCGTGGCGTCCAGATCCAGCAGCAGCTCCAGCACCTCGTCCATGACCTCGTCGATGCGGGCGTCGGGGCGGTCGATCTTGTTCACCACCACGATGACCTTGTGGCCCAGCTCCAGGGCCTTTTGCAGCACGAAGCGGGTCTGGGGCATGGGGCCCTCGGCGGCGTCCACCAGCAGCAGCACGCCGTTGACCATCTTCAGGATGCGCTCCACCTCGCCGCCGAAGTCGGCGTGGCCCGGGGTATCCACGATGTTGATTTTATAGTCCTTATAGTGGACGGCGGTGTTCTTGGCCAGGATGGTGATGCCCCGCTCCCGCTCCAGATCACCGGAGTCCATAACCCGGTCCACCACGGTCTGGTTTTCCCGGTAGATGCCGCCCTGCTTCAGCATTTCGTCCACCAGGGTGGTCTTGCCGTGGTCAACGTGGGCGATAATGGCGATATTTCTGATTTTTTCCTGTGGGATCATGCTTCTCTCCCCTTTCACATAACTCTGAGAATATAGCATATCTCACAAATAATTGCAAGTAGTTCTGTATGATTTTTTGAAAAAACCGGGGCCTTTCGCCGAGCTTCAGAACCCCTTCGACGGCTGCCAGCCGCAGATCCGGCGCTTCATGTCCGATACGTCGAGGACGCCCAGGGCGAAGCCCTTGCGGACCAGCTCCGGCGGGACGAATTCATCGTATTTCTCGAAGACCGGGACCTCCTTGGGATAGAGCAGCTCCAGGGGATCGAAGTCCCGCTCCGCCTCCTCCCGCAGCACCTCGAAAAAGACCGTCTCGTCGGCCTCCATGGTGAACTGCAGCCAGTAGGGGCGCCGGGCCTGGAGCCCCCGCAGCCCCAGTCGGGGGGCGCAGCGGAGCTTCAAAAAGCGCTCCAGGGCCAAAAAGGCGTAGCTCCCCAGCCAGGGGAAGAGGGCCCACATCTTGCCCCCCAGGCAGATCAGCGGGCTGTCCGCCATGCCCGCCCGGCGGAAGCTCTCCCGGGCCTCTTCCAGGCGGCTCCGGGCGTGGGGCAGCAGGTAGGGGTAAAGGGTCGGCTCCTTCAGGGCGGCGTACATCCGCTCCAGGACCCGGGTGTGGATGTCTCCGGGCACGTCCCCGAAGTAGGCGGGGATGTTGCCCTTGACCAGGGTGCATTCCAGCTCGTGCCGCTCGTGGTCCACGGACTCCACCACCCAGACCCGGCCCGCGATGGCGATCTTGTCCCCCACCGGGGGCGGCTTCACGATGGTGCCCAGCTGCTCGGAGCCGGAGCGCACCGTGTACTCCACGTTCTCCTGGAAAACGGCGTAGAACTTGTGGCTGTTGACGATCCCCTCGCCGGTGATGCCCAGGATGAGGCCGCCGTTTTCCGTGCGGTTGACGTGGTCGATCTCCAGCAGATGCAGCAGCAGGCAGCGGTAGTCCTCCCGGCTGATCCGGGAAAAGCAGCTCAGGGGCAGGACCCGGGAGGCCAGCTCTCCGGGGCTCATCTCCCCCTGGGAGGCCAGGGTGCTCATGGTCTGGTGGTAGAGCAGGCTGTAGGGCAGGCGCTCCAGCCGGGGCGGCTCCACGAAGCGCTCCTCCAGATAGAGCTGCACCAGGGCCGCTCCCTGGAGCAGATACCAGGGGATGGACTCCGGCAGCAGGGCCCGGGGCTCGGGGTGCTCCTCCCGCATGACGAACCAGAGCTCCGAGGGGGCTCCCCGGCGACCCGTGCGGCCCAGGCGCTGCAAAAAGCCCGAGACCGTGAAGGGGGCGTCCAGGTGGAAGGCCCGCTCCAGCCGCCCGACGTCGATGCCCAGCTCCAGAGTGGCGGTGGCGCAGACGGACTGCAGGGACTCGTCGTCCTTCATCTCCGCCTCGGCGCTCTCCCGGTAGGAGGCGGAGAGATTGCCGTGGTGGATCAGAAAGCGCTCCGGCTCCCCCTTGGCCTCGCAGTACTGCCGCAGACACTGGCAGACGGTCTCGCATTCCTCCCGGGAGTTGGTGAAGATCAGGCACTTCTTGCCCCGGCTGTGCTCAAAGATATAGCCCAGCCCCGGGTCGGCCCCGGTGGGGGCGGGATCAATGGGCTCCGGAGCTTCCGCGGGCGGCTGGCCCGCCTCCCCGCCCTTTGCAGGGGCAGGTCCTGCGCCCTCCTCCCCCGCCTGGGGGCCGCTGTTGTAGAAGTGCTCCAGGCTCAGCCGCCAGCGCTCCCGGCCCGCCTCGAAGCGGGGGATCACCGTAGCCCGGCGGCTGCCGGAGGCCAGAAAGCGGCCCGCGGCGGCGGGGTCCCCGATGGTGGCGGACAGGCCGATGCGCCGGGGCTCGCAGCCCGCCAGACGGCAGAGCCGCTGGATGAGGCAGAAGCACTGCAGGCCCCGGTCTCCCCGGAGCAGGGCGTGGAGCTCGTCCACCACGATAAAGCGCAGGTCGTGGAACAGGGAGGGGATCTCCATGTGCTTGCGCATCAGCAGGGCCTCCAGCGATTCCGGGGTGATCTGCAAAATCCCGGCGGGCTTCCGCAGCAGCTTCCGCTTGCCGGACTGGGCCGCGTCCCCGTGCCAGCGGGTGACGGGGATCTCCGCCTCCTCGCACAGCTCCGTCAGCCGCCCGAACTGGTCGTTGATGAGGGCCTTCAGCGGGGCGATGTAGAGCACCCCCACGCTGCGGGACGGCTCCTCCTCCAGCAGGGTCAGAATGGGGAAGAAGGCGGCCTCGGTCTTGCCCGAGGCGGTGGAGGCGGTGAGCAGGACGTTGTCCTCGCTGTTGAAGATGGCCTCCGCCGCGGCGTTCTGGATCCCCCGCAGGGCCGTCCAGCCGGAGCGGTAGATGTACTCCTGGATGAAGGGGGCGTAGCGTTCAAAGGCGTTCATAGCGTAAACTCCACAAAGTCCGGGGCGGTCTCATCGGAGACGGCCTCCGATTTGGCGTAGTGGAACTCCTCGGAGCCCAGCAGGGTCGCGGCGTCGGCCTCCGGGTGCTGGAAGAGCAGATCCAGCAGCTCAATGAAGTCCCGGATCACCTCCCGGGGGGTGATGTTCTGATCCGCCCCGATGCGGCCGTACTCGATCTCCAGAAAACGGGCCAGCTCGTCCTCGCTGAGCCGCCGCTCATAGCCGTAGAGCCCCCCGTGGAGCTCCGCCAGCTTCTCGCAGAGCACCAGCATCTCCGCCGGGGTCAGGGGCTCCAGGCGGATCACCGGGGCCAGCAGATCCCGGGCCCCGGGCCGGGAGAAGCGGCCCTCCGCCAGCCGGGAGCGCAGGGCCTCGTAGCTGTAGACGCCCCGGCGCTTGTCCTCCAGAGCCTGGGGCGTGGCCCCCATGAGGATGCCCAGATAGCGGGCCTTGCCCTGGAGGGTGTCGTTGTACATGGCCAGCAGCTTTTCATAGTTGTACTGCCGGGTGACGGCGTTGGGAATCTTGCAGAGATTCACCAGCTCGTCCACCATGAGGAAGAGACCGGTGTAGCCCGCCAGCCGGAAGAACACCGCGAAGAGCTTCAGATAGTCGTACCAGTCGTCGTCTGTGATGATGAGATTGACCCCCAGCTCCGTCCGGGCCTCGGTCTTGGTGGCGTACTCCCCCCGGAACCAGCGGAGCACCCGGCCCCGGGTCTCGTCGTTCCCCTCCACATAGGCGTGGTAGTAGGCCGACAGCAGCCGGGCAAACTCGAAGCCGTGGACCAGCTCGCTGACGGAGGCGGTGACGGCGCAGATCTTCTCATCCACGGCGGCGCTGAGGGTCGGGTCGCCGGGGGCCAGGCCGGTCTCCCGGGCGGCCTCGGTCTGGACGGAGCTGATCCAGCGGTCCAGCACCAGGCTCAGTGCGCCCCCCTCGGGCTTGGTCTTGGTGGCCAGATTGCCGATGAGCTCCCGGTAGGTGGCCAGGCCCTGGCCCCGGGTACCCTGGAGCCGCCGCTCCGGGGAGAGGTCCGCGTCCGCCACCAGGAAGCCCCGGTCCATCACGTAGCTGCGGATGGTCTGGAGCAGGAAACTCTTGCCCGCGCCGTAGCGGCCCACGATGAAGCGGAAGGAGGCGCCCCCCTCGGCAATGATATCCACGTCCCGCAGCAGGGCCTCGATCTCGTTTTTCCGGCCCACGGTGATATAGGGCAGGCCGATGCGGGGCACCACGCCGCCCTTCAGCGCGTTGAGCACCGTCTGGGCAACGCGCCGGGGCGCCTTTCTGTTTTCAAGCATCTGTAACACCTCCAAGCAGTTCTGTCAGCTCCTCCCGGTAGTCCTCCACCGGGCAGAGCGTATCGTTCTCACAAAGCAGCACCGTGTCCCCGAAGCGATCATACAGGGCCTCGTTCACGGCGTCGGCCAGCAGGGCCGGGGTCAGTCCCGCCCGGGCCAGGGCCGGGGCCAGGTTCTCCCCCCGGAGCAGTCCCCGCAGCAGGGCGCGTTGGCTCTCGTCCAGGGGCAGGCCGTCGTCGGGAGCCGGGCCGGCCGCCGCGTCGGGAGCGGACATCTGCGCACCGACCCTGCAATCCTCTGAGCTTTGCTCCTTGACCCCCGATCCCTGATCCTTGATCCCTGATCCCTGATCCTTGATCCCTGATCCCTGCCCTGTTGCCTGTTGCCTGTTGCCTGTTGCCTCGTCTATGCATTGCGCGGCGGGCGGCCAATGACCGCCCCTACGAGCGGGGCTATTCCCGATTCCCGATTCCCGATTCCCGATTCCCGATTCCCTGCCCCTGTTGCCTGTTGCCTCGTCCGCGTCCTCCACCAGCAGACTGTCCCGGGTGCGGGCGGCCTCGGCCCGGATCCGGGCCAGGCCGGAGCGGTCGATCTCCACCCGGGGGCGGGCCGCTTTGGCCCGGGCGGCCCGGTCCGCCTCGATGACGGCCCGGATATAGGGCTCCGCCCAGGCCTCCTCGGGCTGGGGCTTCAGCGCCCGCCCGGCCTTCAGCTCCAGCCGCAGCAGCCGCTCCGTCTCGTGGAGGAAGCCCCGCAGCAGGGAGCGGTCGAAGCTGTCAGGCTCATAGCACTGGCTCTGCCAGCGCCCGCTCCGGCAGCGGAAGCGCCGCACCGGGCTCAGCTCGCAGTCCCGGTCCTCCGGGACCTGGGCCTGATACCAGACGGCGTTGGAGAAGGGATGCCAGACCCGGCTTCGCCGGGAGCCGAAGCAGAGCTGAAAGAGCTTTTTCCCGTCCCGCCGGTACTCCGCGGCGGCCTGCCGCCAGCACGCGCAGAACAGGGCCCTGCCCCGCTCCGGATCCTGGGCCAGCACCGGGGACTGCTCCAGCTTTTTCCCGCTGAGGGTACCCAGGGCGGCAAAAACAGCCTCGTCGGAGGCCGCCTTTGTCTCCAGCAGGGCCGCCAGGGCCTCGTCCCGGGCCAGCAGGGCCGGGTCGGCGTACTGCCGGACCGTCTCCGGGGGCAGATTATGCACAACGGCCAGCTCCAGCATCCACTGGCGCAGATAGCGCCGCATCACGCTGTCCCCCAGGCCCGCGTCCAGAAAGCCCTTCTCAAAGGCCCGCATCCGGGCCAGGCTGTCCGCCGGGGAGTCTGTGCCGATGCCGTTGATGAGCTCGTAGAGATAGAGATAGGCCACGGAGGCCGGGACGGCTTTGTACGCTCCCCGCCGCACTCCGGCCCGCCAGGTGAAATAGCCCCGCAGCTGCCGGGTGCTCAGATCCTGATAGCTGGGATAATAGCAGACAAAATTGCCGCTCCAGGGCAGCGTGTCCTCATAATCCCGCATCTGCATGCCCTGCTTGTAGAAGCTCCGGGCCCTGCCCTCCGGGCTCTGCCTGCCGTAGTCCCAGAGCTTCCGGAGCTGCCGCAGGGCCTCGGGGATGGAGTCCCGAAGCCTCCCCAGGGCGCTGCCCGCGGGCTCTGTCTGCCCGGCGCTCTCCTTGGAGGCGGCCGGCTCCTGCTTCGCCTCGGGGCTCAGGCGGAGGGTGGGCAGCTCCACCCCGGGCAGGGGCTCCAGCACCAGCTCCGCCGGGCCCGAGGGGACCTTGGGCGGCTCAGCGCCGGGCTTTCCCCGGATGGGGATGGGCTTTGCCCCGGCCTTTGCCGGGCTCGGGAGCTCGCCGGCCCGGGGCAGGCTCATGGGCGCCGGGTTCAGCTGCGCCATGGCCCGGTCCAGCAGGGCGTACACCGTCTTCGGCTCCGTCCGGGGGCCGAAGCGGATCCCCAGCCATTTCTCCCCCCGCATCTGCCGCGGCGGAACGATCCAGTCCGCCGCGGGCCGGGGGCCGGGGCCGCAGCGCAGCTCGCAGTATCCCTGCCAGCTGCCGGTCTCGCTGTCCCACTGCCGCATCAGCAGGGCCACCCAGCGCCGGGAGTCGGGGTCGGCCAGCACCGTGAAGCCCGCGGGCTGATCCCAGCGGTGCTCCTCCCGCAGCCTCCAGACTCGTCTTGCGTAGGCGATCAGATCGAGCAGCTCCATCCCTGCTTCCTCCCCTCATCGGCGTCTCCGGCGGCTGACCCGGCCCATTCTCCGGCTCCGCCGCCAGTATAGCATGATATCTGTCCCATATTTTGGACTTATACGCCATTTCGCCGCCGTTCCGGCACGGGACGGCGGCGAAGCAGGCTTGTTTTTTCGTTCTAACGGTACTGCACCCGCAGACCCTTGGCGTGGAGGGGATTGATCTGGGCGACCACCTTGTCTCCCACGGCGCAGTCCAGATCCGTCACGTCCACCACGGCGTTGAGCATCCCCACGTGGCCCAGGACCCGGCACTTGTGGCCGTTCACCGTCACCAGGAGCTTCCGGGGCAGGAGGATGTTTTTCAGGTGGTGCAGGATGCCGAACACGCTGTCCCGGAAGCGGAAGAGGTCGTTTTCCCGGGACAGGGCGAAGCCGTTGTACCAGCCCAGGCTGATGACGGCCACCTTCATGGGCTGCCGGGCCTTGAAGCCCGCCCCATAGCCCACGGTCTGGCCCTTGGGGATCTGCCGGATCTCCTCCAGCCCGCACTCGGCCCAGCCGATGCGCTTCAGATCCAGCTTGGTTTTGAAGGCCAGGCGGCCCAGGAAGGCGGAGCCGATGCGCACCGCGTCCAGGTGCATCTCCGGGTGGCGGACGAAGGCGTGGGAGTTGCAGCAGTGGGCCATGCCGGGCTCGCAGCCCGCGGCCCGCAGCTTCTCCACCACCCCCCGGAACAGCTCAAACTGCTGCCGGGTGGCCTTCTCGCTGGAAAAGGCGCTGTGGAAATGGGTAAAGATGCCGCTGATCTTCAGATTTTTCATGTAGCGGAAGACGGAGATCATCCGGTCCGTGTCGTCGGGCAAAAAGCCGTAGCGGCCCATGCCGGTGTCCACCGCCAGGTGGACCTCCGCCGTGCCGGCGCGCTGGGCGGCGATGCCGTTGATGGCCACGGCGGTCTCGTAGCTGCCCACCGTCAGAATCGCCCCCAGATCCAGCAGGGCGTTGAGCTCCGCCGGATCCGCGGTGGAGCGCAGCATCAGAATGGGCGATTCCGGGTAGTTCTCCCGCAGCACTTCCACCTCCTTGAGCTCCGTCACCGCGAAGCGGCGGACGCCGTTGTCGTAGAGGAGCTTGGAAAAGGGAACGATGCCGATGCCGTAGCCGTTGCCCTTCAAAACCGCCCAGATGGGAACGTTCCCGGCGTGGGCCTGCAGGGCGCGGATGTTGTGGATGAGCGCTTCCCGCTCGACGACGTATGCTTTCATGCGGACACCTCTGTCATCAAATTTGAAAGGGTCTGACTTATTTGCCGCGGTTTTTCAGCTTGTAGCGGAGGGTGGAGAATTTCTCGTAGCCGTAGGTGGCCTTTTCGATGGCCTTGTACCAGAAGCGGCTCATCACCAGGTCCATTTCCCCCACGAACTCGGTGTAGTCGCCGTTGAAGCCCCGCTTGAACTTCACCAGGCCGTAGAGGGGATGGTCCTCCCCCACGTCCCCGGGGACGCCCCGGAAGTCGTAGACCCGGCAGCCCTTCTCCACCGCCCAGCGGATCATGGACCACTGCAGCAGATAGTTGGGCATGTAGTTGCGGTCCTCGTTGGAGCTGGCGCCGTAGAGATACCAGACCTTGTCGCCGTACCAGATGGCCAGGGTCCCGGCGATGGCCTTGGGCCTGGTGCTCCCGTCGGCCTGGGGCTCGTCGATGAAGGCCATATACAGCCTGGCGTGCTCCCCCAGGTTGTCCAGCACGTCGGCAAAATACTTGGGCTCCCGGGTGACGAAGCCGTCCCGCAGGCCCGTGGTCAGCATCAGCCGCCCGAACTCCGGCACCATCTCCTTGCCGCAGATCTCCACCCGGACGCCCTTGCGCTGGGCCAGGCGGATGTTGTAGCGGGTCTTCTGGTGGAAGGAGGCCATCAGCTCCTCCTCATTCCGGCCGTTGAGATAGAGACGGAACACGTAGCGGGGCTGAATGGCGTCGAACTTCTCGCCGCCGCCCTTGGTCTCGAAGCCGTAACGGGCCAGATAGTCGGCAAAGGCCGTCTCGGAGGAGGGCACGTCGGGGTCGATCTTGATGACGTAGGCCTTGAACTCCTTTGCCAGCTCCTTGGCCCGGCCAAAGAGCTCGTCCATGGTGGCGTAGTCGTCCAGGTCGCAGACGGGGCCCCGGCTGGCGTACATCATGGAATAGCGGGCCCCGGGCAGCTTGGAGAAGCCGGGCATTTTGCGGATCAGGAAGGAGATGGTCCCCTTGATCCTCCCGTCCTCCCCCCGGCAGGCAATGGCCCGCCAGGTCCAGGCGGATTTCTGTTTGGCCCAGTAGGAGCTCTGGGCAAAGTTCCCCTTGGGGTGGCCCTGCACAAAGGCCTCATATTCGGCCAGGGTTTTTTCGTTGATGATCTCTGTCATATCGCAGGTATAATCTCCCTTATACAAATACTTTTTATAGTGTAGCATAAACGGAGCCGCATTGCAAGCATTATCTCCCATTTTCCCTTCCGCGGGCCTGTCCGGGCCCGACTGCCCGCAGGAAAAAAGGACCGCCCGCCCCGGCGGGGGCGGCGATCCCTCTTCCTTTATGCCCGGATGCCCGCGGGCCGTTCCGGATACTTTCTGTCATACAGCATATCAGAGTCCTCCTTGACAAACGGCCCGTGGCCGTGTATCATAATACCGAACAGTTTGTTCGGTTATGATGATACGGTTTCGCGGTGGGAAATGCAACAGGCAGAACGCCCCCCGCGTCCGTTACGGAACAAAAAGGCAAAACTGTACGGGAGGCGCCCATGGACAGACGGCAGAAGAAAACCAGACAGGCGGTGTTTGAGGCCTTTACCGGCCTGCTGGAGCGGAAGCCCTACGGCAAGATCTCCGTGCAGGAGATCATCGACGCGGCGGACATCGGGCGCAGCACCTTCTACGCCCACTTTGAGACCAAGGACGAGCTGCTGCGGGCCCTGTGCGCGGATATCTTCCGGCACGTCTTCTCCGAGGGGCTGCAGCGGGAGAGCACCCACGATTTTTCCACCCGGGAAAAGGATCTGCGGGCGGAGCTCGCCCACATCCTCTACCACCTGGACGACAGCCGGAGCTGCATCCGGGCCATTCTCTCCTGTGAGAGCGGGGAGATCTTCATGCGCTATTTCAAGGAGCATCTGGCCCGGGTCTTTGCCGGGGAGCTGGAGCGGCAAAGCGCCCAGGCCCCCCGGGACTATCTGCTCCAGCACCTGGTCTGGGACTTCGCGGAGACGGTGCGCTGGTGGATGAAGCACGACGGCTACTCCGCCGAGGAGGTCAGCCGCTTCTTCTTCGCCGCGGCGCCGGTGACATAAGGCCCCGGGTCCGAAGGGAAGCGCGTCGCGCAAAAGCGCCGGGGCAATGCCCCGGACAGCGGGAGGACAAGCTATGACAGATTATACCGTCATCCGCTCCGGGCGGAAAAGCATCGCCCTGCAGATGGGGCCGGAGGGCCTTATCGTGCGGGCGCCCTATGCCGCCACCGAGGCTCAGATTGCCCAGGTGCTGGCCCGGCATGGGGCCTGGATTGAAAAGCAGCGCAGGCGGCTGGAGGAGGCGGAGCGGAGCATGCCCGCCGAGACTCTGAGCCCGGAGGAGCTCCGGGCTCTGGCGGACCGGGCCCTGGTTCTGATCCCCCAGCGGGTGGCCCATTACGCCCCCCTCGTCGGGGTCAGCTATGGGCGCATCACCATCCGCAATCAGCGCGGCCGCTGGGGCAGCTGCAGCGCCGCGGGCAATCTCAACTTCAACTGCCTGCTGATGCTGGCGCCTCCGGAGGTGCTGGACAGCGTGGTGGTGCACGAGCTCTGCCACCGGCTGGAGCCCAACCACTCAGCCCGCTTCTACGCCCAGGTGCTGCGGGTCTTCCCGGACTACTGGCGCTGCCACCAATGGCTGAAGGACAACGGCCAGGCCCTGATCCGCCGCATGACGGGCTGAGCCCCGAAGGACTTCCCGCTCTCAGCCAGAATTAAGGTTCCCGGGATAGAATAGGGCCATACAAACACAAGGAGGGAATCTGCATGAAACAAAGAAGGCTTCTTTGCGTCATTCTCAGTCTGTGTCTGCTGCTGACGCTGCCGGCGGGCTGCGGCTCCGCCCCGGCAGCCGAGACCGGCGGCCCGAGCTCCACCGCCCCGGCGGCCCCCGCCGGGGAGAGCGCCGAAACGCCCCCGGCTCCGCCGGAGGGCAGCGGCCAGCCCCAGGGCACGCCCCCCGCGGGGCAGCCCGGGGGTATGCCGCCTGAGGGGCAGCCCGGGGGTACGCCCCCCGAGGGGCAGCCCGGAGGTCCCGGGGGTACGCCTCCCGAGGGGCAGCCCGGAGGTCCCGGGGGTACGCCTCCCGAGGGGCAGCCCGGAGGTCCCGGGGGCACGCCTCCCGAAGGACAGCCCGGAGGGCCCGGGGGCACGCCCCCCGAGGGGCAGCCCGGAGGTCCCGGGGGCACGCCTCCCGAGGGACAGCCCGGAGGTCCCGGGGGCAGCGCGGACGTCGAGTATCAGGCAGCGGAGGAGATCACGGAGGCCTCCGCCCGGAAGGACGAGCGCTACGCCAGCAGCAGCGCCGACGAAAATGCCCTGCTGGTCACCGCTCCCGGCAAGGTGGAGCTGACGAACCCCAAGGTGACGAAAAGCGGCGGCTCCCAGGGCGGCGACGCGTGCAGCTTCTACGGCCTCAACGCCGCGGTGCTGGTGAAGGACGGGGCCGAGCTCAGCATCACCGGCGGCAGCGTCAGCTCTGAGGCCGAGGGGGCCAACGGCGTCTTCTGCTACGGCGGCAACGGCGGCCGGAACGGCGCCCAGGGAGACGGCACGACCCTGACGATCCGGAACACCGTCATCCGCACCGCCGGCGGCGGCTCCGGCGGCATCATGACCACCGGCGGCGGCGTCACCTACGCCTATGACCTGGACGTGGAGACCCAGGGCCGCTCCTCGGCGGCCATCCGCACCGACCGGGGCGGCGGCCAGGTCTACGTGGAGGGGGGCCGCTATCTCAGCAAGGGACTGGGCTCCCCCGCCATCTACTCCACCGCGGAGGTCCACGCGGCCAACGCGGCGCTGATTTCCGAGTGCGCCGAGGGCCTGTGCATCGAGGGCAAAAACAGCATTGAGCTGACGGAATGCGAGCTCATCGCGAACAACACCCAGCGCAACGGCAACGCCCGCTTCCTGGACAGCGTCATGCTCTACCAGTCCATGTCCGGCGACGCCGCCAGCGGCAGCTCCGCCTTCACCATGGACGGCGGCAGCCTCACCAGCAAAAGCGGCCACGTCTTCCACGTCACCAACACCAGCGCCGTCATCACCCTGCGGGGGGTGGAGATCGTCAACGAGGATCCCGAAAACGTCCTGCTCTCCGTCTGCGACGACGGGTGGAGCGGGGCAGGCCACGCGGCGGCCCTCAAGGCCTGCGCCCAGCAGCTGACGGGAGCCGTCAAGGTGGGCGGCAACGCCAGTCTCAGCCTGGAGCTGACGGAGGGCTCCGCCTTCACCGGCAGCATCGACGGCGAGATCACCGACGCCGCCGGGGCGTCCGTCTCCACGCAGACGGGGGCGGTGTCCGTCACCCTGGACGCGGATTCCACCTGGACCCTCAGCGCCGACAGCCATATCACCGAATTCCACGGCAGCGCGGCCAACGTGATCGCGAACGGCCATACCCTCTATCTCAACGGCGAGCCCCTGACGGGGACCCGGTAAAAATTCAAATATTTCCTGCCGTCCCGCTTGACAAGCGGGACGGCAGGAAATATAATTTTCTTGCTTGCAGCGCACGCCCCCTGTTCCCGGCCTGTCTGCGGAAAACCAGCATAGAAAGAAGACGCAAACCGTGAAGAAAAAAGTCCTCAAGATCCTGCAGATCCTGGCCGGCAATTTCGTGCTCTCCATCTGCGCATCCCACTTCATCATCCCCGGCGGCGTGATCTCCGGGGGCGTCACCGGCCTGTCCCTGGCCGGCCATTCCATTCTGTCCAAGGTACCCCTGGACGTGTTCATCTGGGGCTTCAGCCTGCTGTTTTTGCTGATCGGGCTGATCTTTTTGGGCAGGGAGTTTTTCTTCTCCACCCTGCTCTCCTCTGTGGCCTACCCCCTGTTCTTCTCCCTCATGAGCCGGGTGGGGCAGGCCTATCTGCCCCTGACGGACGACATCGTGCTGAACATGGTCTACGCGGGCCTCACCTTCGGCCTGGGCGTGGGCATTGTGGTGCGCACCGGCGCCTCCACCGGCGGCGCGGACGTCTTCGCCATGATCCTCAACAAGAAATTCGGCCTGCCGGTGTCCCCCATGGTCTACGTCACGGAGGCTCTGATTCTCCTGTCCCAGACCCCCTTCTTCACCGCCGAGCAGATCCTCTACGGCCTGCTGATGGTGCTGATCTACTCCATCACCATGGAGAAGGCCATGCTCTTCGGCACCGGCAAGATTCAGATCCAGATCCATTCCAGGGAGCACGACGCCATCAACGACATGATCCTGCGCACCATGCGGCGGGGCAGCACCATGTACCACGTCAAAGGCGGCTACAGCGGCGAGGAGACCGTGGTGATCTCCACGGTGATCCCCAAGCGCTCCCTCTTCGCCATGCGGGAGCGGATCCTGGCCATCGACCCCAAGGCCTTCGTGGTGGTGACCCCCATCAGCGAGGTCAACGGCCGGGGCTTCACCATGAACAAGGACGCATAACACCAGACCAGAACGGCGCTTCCGGCAGCCTTGCCCGGAGGCGCCGCTGCTTTGCTCCGCGCCTGGAAGCAGGCGGCAAACGGAGCAACTTGTCCTTTACTTTTCCCCTTCCCTTTGCTATAATCAAGGGTGGTTGAATACAAAAAAAATTCGGATCAAGGAGGACTTCACACAATGCTTAAGTGGAACAATCTCGATACCCTGACTTCCTTCGGCAAGCTGGCCGCGCTGGAGAAGCGCGTCAAGCTCCCCCAGGTCATGGCGGGCGAGGGCGGCGCCGCCCGGGTGGCCGCCTACAGCGTGCCCATGGCCTGCGGCCTGCGCTACAACTTCGCGGCCAAGGCCGTGGACGACGAGATCCTCGAGCTTCTGGCGGAGCTGGCCGACGAGGCCCAGCTCACCGAAAAATACGCCGCCCTCTACAACGGTGAGATGATCAACACCGGCGAAAAGCGCCTGGTGCTGCACCAGCTGACCCGGGGCCAGCTGGGCGAGCCCGTCCTTGCCGACGGCGTGGACAAGCGGGCCTTCTATGCCGCCCAGCAGGAAAAGGCCGCCGACTTCGCCCGGAAGGTGCACAGCGGCGAGATCACCAACGCCGCCGGGGAGAAGTTCAGCACCGTGGTGCAGATCGGCATCGGCGGCAGCGACCTGGGCCCCCGGGCCATGTATCTGGCCCTGGAGAACTGGGCCCGGCAGAACAAGACCCTGAAGCTGGAGGCCCGCTTCATTAGCAACGTGGACCCCGACGACGCGGCCAACGTGCTGAAGACCATCGACGCGGCTCACAGCCTCTTCGTGCTGGTGTCCAAGTCCGGCACAACCCTGGAGACCCTCACCAACGAGAGCTTTGTGAAGCAGTCTCTGAAAAAGCTCGGTCTGGACCCGGCGAAGCACATGGTGGCCGTCACCAGCGAAACCTCTCCCCTGGCCAAGTCCAGCGACTATCTGGAGGCTTTCTTCATGGACGACTACATCGGCGGCCGCTACTCCTCCACCTCCTGCGTGGGCGGCGTGGTGCTGTCTCTGGCCTTCGGCCCCGAGGTCTTCGCCCGCTTCCTGGAAGGCGCCCACGCGGCGGACGAGACCGCCAAGGAGCGGGACATCCGCAAAAACCCCGCCATGCTGGACGCCCTCATCGGCGTGTATGAGCGCAACGTCCTGGGCTGCCCCGTCACCGCGGTGCTGCCCTATTCCCAGGCCCTGAGCCGCTTCCCCGCCCACCTGCAGCAGCTGGACATGGAGTCCAACGGCAAGCACGTCAACCGCTTCGGGGAGCCTGTGGGCTATGCCACCGGCCCCGTGATCTTCGGCGAGCCCGGCACCAACGGCCAGCACTCCTTCTACCAGCTCCTGCACCAGGGCACGGATATCGTCCCCCTGCAGTTCGTGGGCTTCCGTCAGAACCAGGCGGGCATGGACATGGAGATCCAGGGCAGCAGCAGCCAGCAGAAGCTCTGTGCCAACGTGGCGGCCCAGATCATGGCCTTCGCCTGCGGCAAGGACGACGAGAACCCCAACAAGAGCTTCGACGGCGGCCGTCCCTCCAGCATCATCGTGGGCGAGCAGCTGAACCCCGAGACCTTGGGCGCCCTGCTGGCCCATTTTGAGAACAAGGTCATGTTCCAGGGCTTCTGCTGGAATCTCAACAGCTTCGACCAGGAGGGCGTGCAGCTGGGCAAGGTGCTGGCCAAGCGGGTGCTGGCCCACGACACCGACGGCGCTCTGAAGGCCTACAGCGAGCTGCTGGCCATCTGATCCGCCGAGGCGGCGTCAATCGTTTCCTCGCAGCATCAGGCGGAGGGTTCAAGCCATGTATGGTACGTTTATCGGAGATATCGTCGGCGGGAACGAGAAAAACGCCGCCGCCTTCCTCCTGTCCGTCAAAACCCTGCGGCAGAGCGGCGCGGCGCTGACCCTGGAGGCTCTGAGAACCAGAAGCGCTCAATATCTGCAGGACGGGGCCTTTCTCAGCACCGTCTCTTCCCGCCCCTCCACCGACCTCGGCGCCATGATCCAAAGCGGCGTCTTCGAGGAGCGGATGGCGGAGCTCCAGGAGGATCAGCGCTTCGTCGCGGATCTTCCGACGCTGCAATCCATATGGGCAGGGGAGAAATCCACGCGCCTGATCCGAACCCAGCAGATCTGCGACAAGGTAATCGCAGCCCGGAAGGCCATGGGCGACTGGCCGGAGGAGAACAATCCGCCGGCGCCGGAGCAGAAGGCGAAAAAGGCCGACAAGGGAAAGGCCCCCGCCCCCCGGAAGGCCCCGGCAATGTCGACGGGCCAGGGCAAACAGGACGCGGAAAAGCACACGACGATCATCCAGGCCAAGAATGGGTAGCGATCCCCAAAAGCTTCCAGGCAGCCTGAAGCGCCCGGGCGTCTCCCTTCGCCGGGCCGCGGGAACGAAGGCCCGCCGGTCCGGCGAGGGAGCGGCTGTCCCCTCCCTTGACAGCTGTGATATAATAAGAAAAGCAAAACCACTTTGGGAGAATCTGCAATGAAACAACTGCTGCTTATTATGAATCCTGCCGCCGGCACCAAGAAGGCCAATCCCCACCTGCCCGAGATCCTCTCGGTCTTTGGTCGGGCGGGCTTTGTCTGCCAGTGCTTTATGACCCAGAAGCGGGGCGACGGCACGGAGCTGACCGCCCGGTTCGGAGCCGAAGCGGATCTCATCGTCTGCATCGGCGGCGACGGCACCTTCAACGAGGTGATCTCCGGCGCGGTGCGGGCCGGGATTCAGACCCCCATCGGCTACATCCCGGCTGGCTCCACCAACGACTTTGCCGCCAGCCTGGGTCTGCCCAAGAACGTGATCCAGGCCGCCCAGGCCATTGTGGCGGGGCACCCCGCCCCCTACGACGTGGGCCGCTTCCAGGACCGCTATTTCACCTACGTGGCCTCCTTCGGGGCCTTCACCAAGACCTCCTACGCCACCTCGCAGAGCGTCAAGAACGCCCTGGGCCACCTGGCCTATATCCTGGGGGGCGTCAAGGAGCTGACCGCCATCCGCCGCTGCCATGTGGCCGTCACCCTGGACGAGGGGCTCCGGGAGGAGGGCGACTATATCTTCGGCGCCGTCAGCAACTCCACCTCCGTGGGGGGCATTCTGACCCTGGACAAGTCCATTGTGGACATGAACGACGGCCTGTTTGAGCTGCTGCTGGTGAAATACCCCAGAAATCCCGCCGAGCTGGCGGAGATCATCGTCGCCCTGACGTCTCAGAAGTATGACTCCCCCTGCCTGGTCTTCCGCCCCGCCCGGAAGCTGCTGGTGGAGGCCGATCCCGGCATGGACTGGACCCTGGACGGGGAATTCGCCAAGGGCAGCCCGGAGATCACAATCGAGAATCTCCACAGCGCCGTGAACGTTATGGTCGTCTGAGCCATGAAGAATACCAGCCTTTGTTACATCGAGCAGAACGGCGCGTATCTGCTGCTGCACCGGGTCAAGAAGGAGCACGACGAGAACCGGGACAAGTGGATCGGCATCGGCGGCCACTTTGAGGAGAACGAGAGCCCCGAGGAGTGCGTGATCCGGGAGGCCCTGGAGGAGACCGGGCTGATGCTGCGCGCTCCCCGCTACTGCGGCATCGTCACCTTCGTCTCGGATCGCTGGGAGGGGGAATATATGCACCTCTTCCACGCCCAGTCCTTCAGCGGCAGTCTGAAGGACTGCGACGAGGGGGTGCTGGAGTGGGTCCCCAAGGAAACGGTCCGCAGCCTCCCCCAGTGGGCCGGAGACCGGATCTTTCTGGATCTGATGGAGCGCCGGGTCCCCTTCTTCTCTCTGAAGCTCCGCTACCGGGGCGAAACCCTCCGGGAAGCGGTGCTGAACGGGGTGAATCTCGAAATTTCGCAGAAAAAACCTTGACATTCCGGGGAACTTGTGATAGAATTTACAAGCTGATTGTGTCAGGGAAGCTGCGGGTGTAGTATAACGGCTAGTACAACAGCCTTCCAAGCTGTGGGCGTGGGTTCGATTCCCATCACTCGCTCCATATACGCCAGTAGCTCAGCTGGATAGAGCAACTGCCTTCTAAGC
>JAFXYD010000105.1 GCA_017541995.1 Oscillospiraceae bacterium | reverse complement strand
TCCTTCCTGGAATTCAACTACATGATCATGCAGTCCTACGACTTCTACTACCTGTTCCAGCACTACGGCTGCAACATGCAGTTCGGCGGCGACGACCAGTGGTCCAACATGCTGGGCGGCACCGAGCTGATCCGCCGGAAGCTGGGCAAGGACGCCCACGCCATGACCATCACCCTGCTGACGGATTCCCAGGGCAAGAAGATGGGCAAGACCGCCGGAAACGCCGTGTGGCTGGACCCCAACAAGACCAGCCCCTTCGAGTTCTATCAGTACTGGCGCAACGTTGGGGACGCCGACGTGCTCAAGTGCATCCGGATGCTGACCTTCCTGCCCCTGGAGCAGATCGACGAGATGGACAAGTGGGAGGGAGAGCAGCTGAACAAGGCCAAGGAGATCCTGGCCTGGGAGCTCACCCGGATGGTCCACGGGGAGGCCGAGGCCGACAAGGCCCAGACCGCCGCCCGGGCCCTCTTCGCCGGAGGCGCCGACGACTCCAACATGCCCACCACCCGGCTCAGCGAGGCGGATCTGGCCGAGGGGAAGCTGGACCTGATCTCCCTGCTGGTGAAGTGCGGCCTCATCGCCACCCGCTCCGAGGGCAGACGCCTGATCCAGGGCGGCGGCGTGCTGGTCAACGAGGAAAAGATCACGGATCTCAACGCCGCCTACGACGCCGAACAGCTCAGGGCGGGGCTGAAGATCCGCAAGGGCAAGAAGATCTATCACAAGGCAATTCTGGAATAATCAGAGAGAAAAGGAGGCATTCCCATGCCTGAAGCAACCCAATTCCGCGCCGCCCTCCACGGCTACAACCGGGAGGACGTGGTGGCCTTTATCGACCGGCTGACCCGGGAGCACGAGGACGCCACCCGCCGCCTTCAGGAGCGCAACGAGCAGCTCCGGGCGGAGCTCAACGAAGCCAACGAGGCCCTGGCCGCCGCCGGGGACAACGCCGAGACCGAAAAAGCCCTCTCCGACGCCCAGACCCTCATCGCGGATCTGCGGGCCCGGAACGCGGAGCTGGAGGAGCAGTGCCAGGCCCTCAGCGCCCAGCTGGAGCAGCGGGAGGAGGAGACCCCAGACACCGTGCCCATGTCCATCAACCAGGATCTGGATGCCCCCATCCCGCCGGTGATGGAGGTGCTGCCCGTGGAGCTCCAGCCCTCCAAGGACTACACGGAGCTGGAGCTGGCGGCCTACCGCCGGGCGGAGCTGGCCGAGCGCATGGCCCGGGAACGGGCCGGGGAGGTCTACCGTCAGATCCAGTCCGTCTTCGGCCAGGCCAACGCCAAGCTGGACACCGGCCGCAGCGATCTGGAGGAGCTCTCCCGCAAGCTCACCGGGGACGTGAACGAAATGCTGGCGCTGCTCACCAATCTCAACGGCTCCTACCGCCAGGCGGAGGCCAGCTTCGCGGAGATCGGGGAGCGCTGCCGGGTGGGCCAGGAGAACGAGGGCTGAGATGGAACGCGAAAACCTCACCATGCTCTGCGACTTCTATGAGCTCACCATGGCAAACGGCTACTTCCTGTCGGGGAAGAAGGACACGGTCTCCTATTTCGACGTATTCTTCCGCTCCATCCCGGACAAGGGGGGCTTTGCCATTACCGCGGGGCTCCAGGACGTGGTGGAGTATATCCAGTCCCTGCGCTTCACGGAGGAGGACGTCGCCTACCTCCGGGGCAAGGGGCTCTTTGACGAGGGCTTTCTGGACTATCTGGGGAGCTTCCGCTTCACCGGGGACATCTGGGCCATACCCGAGGGCACCCCGGTTTTCCCCAACGAGCCCATTCTGACGGTCCGGGCCCCCGCCATCGAGGCCCAGTTCATCGAGACCTACGTGCTGCTGGCCCTGAACCACCAGAGCCTCATCGCCACCAAGGCCAACCGCATCGTCCGGGCCGCCGAGGGCCGGACGGTGCTGGAGTTCGGCTCCCGCCGGGCCCAGGGGGCCAGCGGCGCCGTCAACGGGGCCCGGGCCTGCTACATCGGCGGGGTCCACGGCACGGCCTGCACCCTCTCCGACGAGCGCTACGGCGTCCCCGCCAGGGGCACCATGGCCCACTCCTGGGTGCAGATGTTCGACTCCCAGTACGAGGCCTTCAAGCGCTACTGCGAGATCTATCCCCACAACGCCACCCTGCTGGTGGACACCTACAACACCCTGCGCTCCGGCATCCCCGACGCCATCCGGGCCTTCAACGAGGTGCTGCGGCCCCGGGGCATCACCCAATGCGGCATCCGCATCGACTCCGGCGACATGGCCTATCTCACCCGGAAGGCCCGTCAGATGCTGGACGAGGCGGGCTGGACCGAGTGCAAAATCTCTGTCTCCAACTCCCTGGACGAGTATATCATCAAGGACATTCTGGCCCAGGGGGCGAAGATCGACCTCTTCGGGGTGGGCGAGCGCATGATCACAGCCAAGTCCGAGCCCGTCTTCGGCGGGGTCTACAAGGTCTGCGCCGTGGAGAACGCGGCGGGGGAGATCGTACCGAAGATCAAGGTCAGCGAGAACGTGGGCAAGATCACCAACCCCCACTACAAGAAGGTCTGGCGCTTCTACGGCCGGGACACCGGCAAGGCCATCGCGGACTATCTCTCCGTCTGGGACGAGAGGGTGGACGACTCCGGCGACTTTGAGATCTTCGACCCCGAGGCTGTCTGGAAGCGCAAAACCGTCTACAACTTTGAGGCGAAGGAGCTGCAGGTCCCCATCTTCCGAAATGGCGAGCTGGTCTACGAGCTGCCCGGCCTGGAGGAGATCCGCAGCTACTGCGCCGCCCAGGTGGAGACCCTCTGGGACGAGGTCAAGCGCTTTGACAACCCCCACCATTACTACGTGGACCTGAGCCAGAAGCTCTGGGACATCAAGCAGAGCATGCTGGTGCAGGCGGGGAAGAAGCTATAACAGAATGAATACCGGGGCTGCCGCAAATCGAAACAGATTGCGGCAGCCCCGGCTGCATATTTGGTTTCATTCGTCGAAACGATCCGATTCAGCCTTTGACGTCACGCTTGTTGACGCCGCAGGAGCAGGTGGAGACGTAGTTCTGATTTCTTCTGCCGCAGACGCAGCGCCAGGTTCCGGGGACATCCGAGTCAGGCTCGTTCTGCTCGACGGACTCCAGACCTCCGACCTTGGACAGGAGCTTTTCATGCTCGTATTTCAGCACAGAGAAATCCTGAACCAGCTGGCCCTGTTTCCGGATCAGGGAGAACACATAGGAAATCAGAAGCATTCGGACTGCGGCGATCAACAGACAGGCAAGGATTCCCCAGGGCTTCAGCTCCCGAAGGCGCCAATTCTCCTGACAGAGCTTGGAAATTGAGACAATGGTGCTCAGACTGCCCAGCAGGATCCAGACAATACAAAGGATTTTCACAATCTTTGCCGTTTTGACCATCCGGCCGCCTTCCCGATACGCCGGAAGCTTGTTGTAATCCATGATCGATTCCTCCATGAAAAAAATGGGCGGCTGCGCGTTTTCCGGCGGAAAACCTGAAAAAAGGCTGCGCCGAGGTGAAAAAAGCACCCCGCCCGCAGAACAGACGGGGTGCTTGGGTTGAATTGGGTTACGCTGATCGCTCAGCAGAGCTCCACGACCCGTAAAGGGGAAATCAGGGGTCTGTTAAGCGGAGATCAGTCGGCGTACAGATCGACCAGCTTCTTCAGGTGCTCCCAACGCTCCTTGGCAGCGGCCTCGTTCTTGGCGAAGAGGACGGTGGCGCGCTCGGGGAACTCGCGGGTCAGACGGCTGTAGCGAGCCTCGTTCATCAGGAACTCCTGGTAGCCGTCCTTGGGCTCCTTGGAATCCAGGGTGAACTTCTTCTCGGCAGCGGGGTTGAAGCGGAACATATTCCAGTAGCCGCACTCAACCGCCTTCTTCATCTCCTCCTGGCAGTGGATCATGCCGCCCTTGATGGAGTGCATCTCGCAGGGGGCGTAGCCGATGATCAGGGACGGGCCGTGATAGGCCTCGGCCTCGGAGATGGCCTTGATGGTCTGAGCGGGGTTGGCGCCCATGGCGATCTGGGCCACATAGACGTAGCCGTAGCTCATGGCGATCTCCGCCAGGCTCTTCTTCTTGACTTCCTTACCGGCAGCCGCGAACTGAGCGACCTGGCCGATGTTGGAGGCCTTGGAGGCCTGTCCGCCGGTGTTGGAGTAGACCTCGGTGTCGAACACGAAGACGTTGACGTCCTCGCCGGAGGCCAGAACGTGGTCCACGCCGCCGAAGCCGATGTCGTAGGCCCAGCCGTCGCCGCCGAAGATCCACACGGACTTCTTGTTCAGGTATTCCTTCTTGTCCAGGATTTCCTTGGCGCAGTCGCAGCCGCAGGCCTCCAGGGCAGCGATGAGGGCCTTGGAAGCGGCCTGGTTCTCAGCGCCGTCGTTGTAGGTATCCAGCCACTTCTGAGCGGCGGCCTTGACCTCCTCGTTCTTGCCGTTGGCCACGATGTTCTCGATCTTGGCCTTCAGAGACTCGCGGATGGTCTTCTGGGCGATGTGCATGCCCAGGCCGTGCTCGGCGTTGTCCTCAAACAGGGAGTTGGCCCAAGCGGGACCCTTGCCCTCTTCGTTGGTGCAGTAGGGAGCCGTGGCGCCGGGGCCGCCCCAGATGGAGGAACAGCCGGTGGCGTTGGAGATGTACATCCGGTCGCCGAAGAGCTGGGTCACGAGACGGGCGTAAGAGGTCTCGGCGCAGCCGGCGCAGGAGCCGGAGAACTCCAGCATGGGCTTCTTGAACTGGGAGCCCTTGACGGTGAGATCCTGCATGTCCTTCTTCTCGGGGGTCTTGACGCAGTAGTCGAAGACGGGCTGCTGATCCAGCTGGGACTCC
>JAFXYD010000104.1 GCA_017541995.1 Oscillospiraceae bacterium | reverse complement strand
GCTTTGCGGGGGAGCTCAGTTGCCGTAGGCGGCGGCTGCGGCGTCTACGTAGTGGAGCAGGGCGTTGAAGAGGGCGAGCTCGGCTTCGCTGGCGTCCTCGTTCTGGCGGGCCCGCTTGGCGTAGCCTTCCACGGACCAGGTCAGAGGCGTACCGGTCTCCGTGCCGTCGGCGACGGGGACGAAGTCGAAGGCGGTGCGCATATCCTCGGCCTCAAAGCCCGCGTAGTCCGCCATCCAGACGCTGCCGCGCTTCACGGTATCCAGAGTGGCCTTCACAGCGCCGGTCTCATGATCCTTCACCAGGACCTTGACCTCGCTGGGGCTGCCCACGCCCCGGACCGTGAGGCTCAGCACCACCCGGTTCATGACGGAGACGGAGCCGTAGACGTTGGGGCCGTTGGAGCCGTTCTCCAGAGTGGCGGGAGCTTCGCCCACGTCGGCAAACTGCTCCATGGCAGCCTGGGCCTCGGCGGACAGGTTGGCGTTCACCAGGTTCTCGGCGTCGAAGTTGAAGTAAACCTGGGCGGCGGCGCCGTAGTTCAGCAGGTCGGCGGCCAGACGGCGGGTGGCGTCGTCGTTGTCGGTCTTCACCAGCTCCCCGATGACGTAATCCCGGACGGTGTTGGTGACGGTGTTGCTGTAGGTCTCGCTGCCGTCGGCGGCAAAGCCGTGGAAGCTGGCGGCGTAGCGGACCCCCATCTCCTTGGCGGTGATGTCGGTGTAGACGGCCTCCCGGATGTAGCCCTCGGAGACGGCGCCCTCCTGGCCCGCCCCGAAGCGCTTGGTCTCGGTGACGTTGCCAGCCTCGTCCAGCTTGCTGACCTCGATGTACCAGCTCTCGAAGCGGTCGGTGACGCTCTTGCGGACGCCGAAGGTGGTCTGGATCTCGATGCCGATGCCGATGGAGTTGTAGAGCACGATGCTCTCGTCCAGCACAGGCTCCGCGGGGCCGGTGGCGGGGATCGTGGTGTGCTCGCGGCTCAGCTCGGCGCTGCAGCGGGTGCAGTAGACCACGCTGTCGTAGCCGCCGTAAGCCGTAGCGGTGGGCTCCACGTAGTTCTCCTGGACGGCCTCGCCGGGGTTGTGCCCCAGGGCGGCCACGGCGACGGTCTCGCGGCTCAGCAGCTCGTGGCAGACGGAGCAGTAGACCACGGACTCATAGGAGCCGGCCTCGGTGCAGGTAGCGGGAAGCTCGTTCTCAATCACGGCCTCGGCGGGAGTGTGTTCGTGGACCGGCTCCCCGATGACGGTGGTGTAGTAGTCCGCCCCGGCGGCGGTCTCCCGCCAGAGGTAGATGTCGCTGACGGAGCTCATCACCTGGAAGACGTTGCCCCAGAAGCTGGAGCCCGCGAAGGTGATGCAGTTGGAATAGCTGCTGTAGGGATTCCGGATGGTGGCAACGCCGTCGGCGCCGATGCTGGCGCTCCAGCGGCTGTTGCTGCTGTTGAAATCCCCGGCATAGAGGGTGCTGTTCCGGATGAGCAGGCAGCTGCCCTTTTCCGTGTTCCGGAAGCTGTAATACTCCGTGCCCTCGATGGGCGCCACGGTGAAGCTGTAGAGGGGAGCCACGTTCTTCAGCTGGCTGTCCTCCAGGACGATGCCCGTGGAGGCGAAGCTCGCCGCGCCGCCGTTGGACTCGGTCTCATAGGACAGGCCGCTGTCCAGGCCCGCCATGACGTAGGCGGGGACGCTGCCCTTGGTGATGACGTAGCTGCCGGTCCAGTCGTCGCGGTTTTCGGTGACCAGCTCATAGGCGGAGCCGCCGCCGGCCTCGCTGCGGGTGTAGAGGGCGTGGAGAACGGCGCTGGCGGCGGGGGTATAGCTGCCCCCGGCGGGGGTGTAGGCGGGGGCGGAGGCGGTCTCCTCGGTGGAGACTGCGGTCCAGCCCAGGAAGCTCCAGCCCTCGAAGGCCGGGGCGGTCTCGGGCAGGCTCAGAGCCCGGTCCGCCCGGACCGTGACGGTCTCGGAAAGGGCGCCGTTGACCATGTAGCGCAGACTCAGATTCCAGGCGGCGTAGAGGGTCAGATCCCCGGTGACGGGGCTCGTGAAATCGTAGGGAACGCTGAGCCCGGCGTCCTGATACCAGCCGTCGAAGACGCAGCCCTCCCGGCTGGGATCGGCGGGCTGCTGAGCGCACTGGCCGTTTTCCACCACCTGGGCCGCCACGGCAGAGCCGCCGTTGCTGTTGAAGCTGACGGTGCAGGTCTCGGAGGGGATCTCCTCCCACTTGGCGTAGAGGATCAGATTGCCGGTAACGGGGGTGGAGAAGTCAAAGGCGTTCACCAGGCCCGCGTCCACGAACCAGCCCACAAAGACAAAGCCGGCTCTGGTGGGGGCAGCGGGCTCCGCGGCGGTCTGGCCGGAGAGCACGGTCTGGCTTTCTACGGCGGAGCCGCCGTTGGAGTTGAAGCTGACGGTGTACTCCTTGGGGGCCTCCTGCTCCCACTTGGCGTAGAGGATCAAATTGCCGGTGACGGGGGCGGAGAAGTCGTAGGCCTGGGTCAGCTCCGGGTCGCTGTACCAGCCGGCGAAGACGAAGCCGGCCTTGACGGGATCGGCGGGACGGAGGGCGCTGTAGCCCTCGATGACGGTCTGGGCCGTGACGGCGGAGCCGCCGTTGGATTCGAAGCGCACCACGTAGGAGACCGCGGCCTGGGCGTCGATGTCCGTGGTGAAGTAGTGCTGGGTGGTGTCCTCGGTCTTCCGGTACATGGAGATGGGGTAGATGCCGGAGCTCTCCTTGGTGAAGCGGAAGTTGGCCTCGGAGCCGTCGTCGTAATACTTCAGATAGCTGCTGTAATAGGTGTCGTAGAGCTCCACGCTGCCGTCGGCGGCAAAGGTGTAGGTCAGCCGGGCCGCGGGGGTCTCATAGGGGGTGGTGTAGATGTACTTGATCCAGTTCTTCCAGCTGGGGCTGGCGATGTAGTAGACCTTGCCGGTGCTGGTCTCCCGCTTGCCGCAGAGGGAGTGGGTCTCGGCGGTGTAGGTGAAGGCGCCGTCGTTGACGCTCTCGCTCTCGGGGATGCGGTCGCCGTTGACGGTGACGGCCATCTCGTTTTCCAGCACGTCAATCTCGGAGTCGATGAGCGCGCCGTTCAGAGCCAGCTGCCGGGCCTCGTTGACCAGCAGATACTTGCCGTCGGTGAGCTCGGCGGAGCTGCTGACCTTGACGTAGCTGCCGTCCTGGCCCTCCACCGCCAGCTGATCGAAGGTGTAGAGGGCGTAGAGGCTGTCGTTGCCCAGGGGGTAGTAGCTGCCCCCGGGGGCGAAGGTCTGGGGCTGGCTCAGCACGTTGGCGGACGGGGCGGGGGTCCAGCCCAGGAAGGTGTAGCCCTCGTAGGCGGGGGCGGTCTCGGGCAGGACCGTGATCTCGCCGGTCATGCCGGAGGCGGTGCCCACGGTCTCCCCGTTGGCCAGGTAGGTCAGGGTGACGGCGGTCTTCCGGGCGAAGTGGACGGTGACGGTGCTGTCCACCGTGGGCTCGATATAGAAGGTGTTGCCGTCCTGGATCACGGAGGCGCTGCCCGCGGTGACGGTGCAGCCGGAGGCGTACCAGCCCTCGGCGGGCTGGGCGGTGACCACCCAGCCCTGGGCGGTGTGGACGCCCACGGAGACCGTACCCTTGCTCTCGTCCTCGGAGACGGCGGTGAGGGCGTAGGGATCGTCGCTGGTGTAGGCCTTGATGCGGAAGTTTCCGGCCCCGTCCTTGGGCTGGCTCCAGCTGTCCACGGTGCCGGCGATGCGGAAGAAGGAGGTATTCTCGTGGACGCTGTGGGTGTGGGTCAGAGTGGCGCTCTCATACTCGTCGGTGCGGGTGGCGTCGATGGGCAGCACCATCATCAGAGAGCTGGAGGGCTGGCTGCTGTGGAGGGTGAAGACGGCGGAGAACTTCTCGCCGCTGTTGACGCTGACAGGGGTATCCAGGTTGATGGTGTGGTAGCCGTGGTAGGCGATGGTGCCCTCCTGGGTGGCCATCAGGGTGCCGGAAGTGGGGTCGCTGCTGTCGGTGAGGCCCTTGTAGACGTTCAGCGTGTAGCCCAGGCCCTCCTCCAGGGTCAGAATGGAGACGGCCTCCACCTTCTCGTGGCCCTGGGCGGTGAACACGTTGGCGATCTGGGAGTTGTTGGCGGTGAGGCCCACGTAGTCGTCGATGTTCAGCGTGCCGTCGTACTGGTAGATGTGCTGGTGCTGATCCACGGGCTCCGCCTTGAAGAACATGCAGGTCTCATAGAAGGAGGCGGTGTCCTCGTAGGAGATGTAGTTGTAGCCGTTCTTGGTGTAGGCGGCGTTATTGCCGGTGGTGCCCCAGGAGTTCTTGATGATCCAGGCGCCGTCGGAGGAAGGGCGGGAGCGCTCCAGGAAGTTGTTTCTGGAATAGTTGTCGTCCCAGCCCACCAGGGTGACGCCGTGGTTGGCGCCGTACTTGTAGGAGCCGTCGTCCGCTCCGTCCTGGATGCAGCAGTAGGCGCCGGTGGAGTCGGTGGTGTTGTAGGTAGAGTTGAAGTAGTAGCCGAAGAAGGCGGAGCCGTACTCCATCAGGGCCCGCTTCACGGCGTCCCGGTCGGAGGTGGGGATCCAGTCCACGTCGGAGACGTGGGCCACGTCATAGGCGTAGGCGTACTGGGGGTCGATGGCCGCGCCCACGCCGGCCTGGTCATAGGCCAAGGCGGGAAGCTCCTCGCTGGCAGGGCCCTCCCAGCGCATGAGGGTCAGGGTGGACTTGTAGCCGTCGCCGCCGATGTTCAGATGGGACTCGCTGAGCACGGAGCTGTCACCCGCGGTGAGACCGTATTCGTCGTAGGCGTCGGTGTAGGCGAAATAGGACAGGTGGTACTCGGACAGATCCAGCTCCGTGGTGGCGGCCTGGCCGCTGCTGCCCACGGGGATCCCATGCTTGATCATGTAGGTCTCGATGGGGGCCATGGTGCCGAAGGCCCAGCAGGTGCCGTAGGGAGCCTGGTTCTTGACGGGGGTGTCCCAGCCCTGCTCGGCGGTGTTGAAATAGTCGGGCAGGCTTTCGTCGGCGTTGGGCCGGTCTGCGGCGGGGCGGTGATATCCCGGCAGCTCCAGGTGGTGGAAGCCGGTGAGGGGGAGATCCGCGTCCGCGCCGGGAGCGGTCTTGCTGTCCCCCGCCGGGGCGGCGGTGGAGGCCGGGTCAGCGGCCAGGGCGGCGGGGAAGCAGCCCAGGACCAGGACCAGCGCCAGGGCCAGTGCCAGGACATTGCGCAGGTGTTTGTTCATGTTTGTGCTCCTTTTTTATTTTCTGATGCTGAAGTTGCTTGGAATGACACGCATCTTTTTCAATCTTATCATACTTTCTACAACAATACCAGCGAAAAAGCGGGAAATTTTGTAAATTTTTCTTGTATTTTTGACAGAAACACAGAAGGACGCGGAAGCCGGAAGGCTTCCGCGTCCTGGGTTCGGTATTTCTTTTTCTTCAGCTCAGCCGAACGCCCCGGGCCTGCAGCTCCCGGCGCAGGCGCCGGGCGTCCCGGAAGACGATGGCCCCAATGCCGCAGTAGACGGCGCCCTCGGCGTTCACCGGCACGTCGTCGATGAAGACGCACTCCGCCGGGTCCAGGCCGAAGCGCTCCAGGGCCAGCCGGTAGAAGCGGGGGTCTGGCTTGGTGATCTTCTCATGGGAGGAGATCAGCAGCCGGTCTCCGAAGAAGCGGGACACCGGATAGCGGGGCCAGTACTCGTCGTGGCGCAGGGCGGCGTTGGACAGCAGGTACAGGCCGTAGCCCGCCCGGCTCAGCTCCTCCACCAGCTCATACATCCCCGGCACCATGACGGGAGGCTCGTCCCAGCGGCAGATCATCCACTCTAAGCTGGGCCAGAGCCGCTCCGGGAAGCGGGGCTTCATAATCTCCAGCAGCTCCGGGTCTGTCAGGGTGCCCCGGTCCAGCTGGGCCCACTCGATGCTGTGGAAGAGCTCCTCCCGGATGAGCTGGGCGTCCTCCGGGGAGAGCTTGGCCTCCACGGTGAAGCGCAGGGGGTTGAAATCCACCAGCACGCTGCCCATGTCGAACAGGATATTACGGATCATGCACGTTCTCCTTTTTGGCGAAGAGCCTCTTGAGCTTCCGCGCCAGCTGTTTTCGTTTTTCCCGGCTCACCAGCCGCTCCGAGAGATCCCGGGCCCCCACCCCGTAGACCAGGTAGAGGATCAGCCCCGAGACGATCATGATGAAGACCGTGGAGGCGCAGCGGCGGCCCGAGGCGTTGAGGTTGGTGTAGGACATGCCCTCGTCCTGGACCATGCTCTGGATGATCATGGCGTAGGTCCGGCCGTGGGCGCTGTTGAAGGTGGCGGACATATCGTACTCCGTGAACAGGGCGTTGAAGTTCAGGGCGAAGACCGCCAGCACCGAGGGCAGGATGATGGGCAGCTTCACCTGGATAAAGGTCTTCAGCGGCCCCGCCCCCAGGTTCTTGGCGGCGTCCTCCAGCTCCTCGTCTATGGTGTAGAAGCTGGCCTTAATCATCCGCAGGGAGAAGGGCAGCTTCACCACCATATAGGCGATGACGATGAGAATCCGCACCCGGTCCCCGTAATAGAGATTCTGGCCGAACACGTACCAGACGCTGTCGGAGTTGAAGAAGATGCGGTAGGAATAGCAGATCAGAATGGTGGGCAGCAGCCAGGGGAAGAGCAGGGCGTATTCCACCAGGGCGCCGCGCTTTTTGTTCTTGTTCTTGAAAATGTAGTTGCAGGCGATGACCACGATGACGCAGGCCAGAGCCGCGGCGATCACCGAGAGCACGAAGCTGGTCTGGATGCCGCCCAGGGTGTCCTTGTTGGCGAAGACGCCGGTGATGGCCCCCTCCCGGACCTTCATCTTGCCGCTGGCGGCCTGGTACTGGTAGTCCTGGCTGCCGAAGAAGTTCAGCAGGGTCCAGCCGCCCTTGCTGAGGCTCCGGGCCTTGACGGACTCCCAGGAGCGGAAGGAGAAGACCACGATCATCACCACGGGGGTCATGTAGATGATGAAGAGCAGGTAGGCGTAGATATGGGCCAGGACGTTGGCGATGGGGTTGGTGATCTTCTGCTTCCGGAGCTTGGCCTTGGTTTTGGAGACGGAGAGATAGTGGCCCTTGCGCTCATAGCGGGAGAGCACCGTCAGCAGCACGATGGTGAAGGCCGCCAGGATGATGCTGAGCAGGGCCGCTCTGGCCTGGGGGAAGGCCTCGTCGGCGGTGGAGGAGCCCGCCAGCCGGACGATCTCCGGGTTGATGGAGTCGTAGCCCAGCAGGGTGGGGGCGCTCATGGCGCAGAGGCCTGTGATAAAGACCATCACCGTCAGGCTGAAGAGGGTGGGCAGCAGGGTGGGAAAGACCACCTTGAAGAGCACCTTGAAGGGGCTGGCCCCCATGTTCCGGGCCGCCTCCACGGTGTTGTAGTCGATGCCCCGGATGGCGTTGCGGAGGAAGAGCATGTGGTTGGAGGTGCAGGCGAAGGTCATGGTGAAGAGCACCGCGTTGAAGCCCGAGAACCACTTGGCGCTGAAGCCCGGGAAGGCGTTTTTCAGAGCGGTGGTCAGAATGCCGTCCCCGGCGTAGAGGAACATATAGCCCGTGACCAGGGCCACGCCGGAGTAGATCATGGTGGTCATATAGCCCAGCCGCAGGATCCGGGCGCCCTTGATGTCGAAGTATTCCGTCAGCAGGACGATGGAGATGCCCACCACGTTCACCGTGATCACCAGCAGCACCGCCAGCTTCAGAGAGTTGAGCACGTATTTGCCCATGTTGCCCGCCAGGAAGAAGCGGATCACCGCCAGGGGATCCGCCTTGCCGGAGGCGTCCCTGGCCGTGAAGATGCTGGTGAGGGTGTCCAGGCAGGGCAGCAGCATGAAGCCCAGGAAGAGGTAGAGGAAGAGCAGCCCGCCGATGAGCCGGATGATCCTGGTGCTGTCAAAGGGCTTGGCCCCCAGCTTGGCGTTCATGAGCGCCCCTCCTCCCCGGCCGGGGCGTAGCTCATGAGATCCTTGGGGTCGATGTTGACCTGCACGCTCTCGCCGGGATCGTAGATGTGAACCCCGTCGTTGCGCTCCATGACCTTGATGATCTGGCTCCCCAGGTCGATGTAGTATTTGATATAGAGGCCGTAGTACTCCCGGGAGTCCACCCGGCCCCGGAGGCTCTGGGCGCCGTCCTTGGGCGTCTCGTTGACGTGGACCCGCTCCAGGCGGATGTAGTGGTGCCAGCCGGGATCCAGCTTCGCGCCGCCGGCGATGAGCTTTTGCACCACCTCATCGGACAGGCGGTTGATGTCCCCGATGAAGTTGCAGACGAACTCCGTGGCGGAGTGATTGTAGATGTCGTTGGGGGTGCCGATCTGCTCGATGACGCCCTTGTTGAAAACGGCGATGCGGTCGGAGAGGGTCAGAGCCTCCTCCTGGTCGTGGGTGACGTAGATGGAGGTGATGCCGAACTCCCGCTGCATCTTCTTCAGCTCCTCCCGGAGCTGGACCCGGAGCTTGGCGTCCAGATTGGACAAAGGCTCGTCCAGGCAGATGATGTCGGGCTCCGTCACCAGGGCCCGGGCGATGGCCACCCGCTGCTGCTGGCCGCCGGAGAGCTGGGACACCGCCTTGGCCAGCTGCTCGTTGCTGAGATCCACCTTTTTGGCGATGCCGCGGACCCTTTGGTCGATCTCGGGCTTTTTCAGCTTCTTGATTCTGAGGCCGAAGGCGATGTTGTCATAGACCGTCATGGTGGGGAACAGAGCGTAGCTCTGGAAGACGATGCCGATGTTGCGCTTTTCGATGGGCACGTCGGTGATGTCCCGGTCCCGGACGAAGACCCGGCCCTCGCTGGGCGTGATGAAGCCCGTGAGGGTGCGCAGGGTGGTGGTCTTGCCGCAGCCGGAGGGGCCGAGGAAGGTGAAGAACTCTCCCTCGTTCACCTGGACGTTGATCCTGTGCAGGGCGGTGAAGTCGTCAAACTTGACGACGATGTCTTTCAATTGGATCATGGCGCTTCTCTCCTTTTGAAATTTAGAAAACGTATGGCGAATCCGGGGATTCGCCATACGTTTTGGACCGCGGAGCTTACTCGGCCTTCTGGGTCAGGGTGGCCCAGTCCAGATTCTCCCAGTCGGGCTCGGCGGGAGCCTTGTCGTCGGCCCAGTAGAAGCCCAGGTTGGTGAGGATGTTGGTCCACTCGGCGGAGTGGGCCGCCACGTACTCGGCGTAGCTCATCTCGGTGCCCTCCACCTTGTTGGTGGCAAAGTTCTTGATGGTGTAGATCTCGGGGGTCTTCTCGTAGATCTTGGCGGCAGCGTCCTTGTTGCAGGGATAGGTATCCCATTCCTCGGCCCAGGCTGCCTGGAAGTCGGCGCCGCCGAACCACTCGGCAAAGCGGCGGACCTGCTCGGTCTGGGCGTCGGTGCGGCCTTCCTTCTCCAGGATGCCCACGTACTCGTTGATGTAGTAGGTGCCGTCGTCGATCTCCACCAGGGCCCAGTTCTCGGGCTCCAGGCCGCCCTTCAGAGGATGATCGGAGCCGTTGGCGGCCGCGTCGATCTGGCCGTAGAGGGCGGAGGAGTAGTACTCGGAGATCTGCACGTCGCCCCGGTTCAGAGGATCGAAGCCGTACTTGAAGTCGTCGCCGCCGGAAACGCCCTCGGCGCAGAACTTCCACAGGGTCTTCCAGCCGTCGATGGAGATGCCGCCGGCGGGGGAGCTGGGATCCACGAAGGCATAGAGCATGGCGGAGTTGATGTTGGCGTTGGTGGTGCCGCCCACCTTGTTCTGGCGATACCACTTGTAGCCGGAGTTCACCACGTCGGCCCAGTGGGCAAAGTGCAGGCGCTCGCCGTTGGTGCCCAGCTCGTCGGTGCGGTAGAGCATCAGCACGTTCTGGACCACCAGACCGTAGGCCTTGCCGTCATACTTGTAGTCCACCTTGTCGGCCCAGGAGGGGGTCCAGTTCAGGAGCTTCAGATTCTCGTACTGGCCGTTGACGATCTGGCCCCAGCGGGTCTCGTTCAGGCCGAAGATCACGTCGGCGTCCTTCTTCTCGTTGGCGGTCTGCACAGCGGCAGCGTCGCCGGAGATGACGGAGTTGTCGTCGATGCTGACCTTAAAGCCGGCGTCGGCGGCCTGCTTCACAAACCATTCCACCCGGTCCGTGGAGTTGGAATTGGAGTAGATGCGGATGGTGTAGTCGGCGTCGGCCTCGACGTTGGAGTTGGCCTCAGTCTCCTTCCCGCCGTTCTGCGCGCAGGCAGCCAGGGAGAAGAGCACGCACAGTGCCAGGAGGATGCATAAAAGCTTTTTCATGATTCCTTATCCTTTCTTTTTTATCCTTTCTTTTTTTTGAGCGCTTTGGTCGCTCTTTTTATATCATAGCACTTTTTTCCGGCTTTTCAACTGTTTTTTGGAAAAATACGTATACCGTGCATAGAAGCGGCACGCGCCGGGCAGGCGCGTGCCGCTTGGAATTGCCGGATCTCAGCCGAAGAGGCCGCCTTGAGCCTTCCCCTTGAGGGGAAGGTGGCCCGCAGGGCCGGATGAGGTGGCGTCTCGTGGGCGCGGAAAGCCCCAAGAGACAGAGCGTTTCGTTCGGGAGAGCCTTCCCCTTGAGGGGAAGGTGGACTCCGGCGTCTCACGCAAGCCGGAGGACGGATGAGGCGGGTCATCGTCCCTTGCTGCGTCGGAATGACAGAGCTGCTTATCGGGACACCACCTCATCCGCCCCAGTGTGCGCACTGGGGCACCTTCCCCTCAAGGGGAAGGCTTTGCGGGGGAGACTTGAGAGCAGGGATCAGCCGAAGAGGCCGCCCAGCTTGTCCTTGAGGCCGTCCAGGTTGATCTTGGCCTTGACGCCCTCCACCACGGCGTTGATCTGATCCTCGGGCAGATCCACGCCGATGAGGCCCTCCACGGTCTTGGTGGGGTCCTTCTGGAACTTTTCCCCGATGTCCTTGTCGCCCTTGATCTTCGCGATGATGTCCTCGATGATCTTCTTGATGTCGAATGCCATGACAGATTCCTCCTTGATTTTATCTTGTGTTATATTGCCTGTTGCCTGTTGCCTGTTGCCTTACTTTGGCGTCACGAATATTGCCGATTCGATGATGACGTCCACCTGGGGGACGGACTGCTCCCCGTTGTAGGGATTCATCCCCAGGGGGATCTGACAAATCTTATCCACGGTGTCCAGCCCCGCCACGATGTAGCCGAAGGCGGCGTAATTGCCGTTCAGGCTGGGGTAGTCCGCGTGCATCAGGAAAAACTGACTGGTGGCGCTGTCCATCGCCGTGGCGCGGGCCATGGACAGCACGCCCCGGACGTGGAGCAGGGGGTTGTCCACGCCGTTGGCGGCAAACTCGCCCTTGATGGGGCTGAGGCTTTCCTCGCCGGCGCCGCCCTGGATCATGAAGCCCGGGAAGACCCGGTGGAAGACGGTGCCGTCATAGTAGTGCCGGGCCACCAGATCCTTGAAGTTCTGGGCGGAGATGGGCGCCACGTCGGGCCGCAGCCGGACCACGATTTCCCCGAAGTCCTTGACCGTGAGCTTCACGTAGTCCGTGGGCTGCTCGCTTTCGCTGAAGTCCTCCGGCTTCATGCTGTCGATCTCCGCCTGGACGGCGGCCATGTCCAGGGGCCCGGCCGGGGCGGCGGATTCCGGCGCGGCGGTCTCCGGGGCGGCAGTGGTCTCCGGTGTTTTGGCGTCGGCGCAGGCGCAGAGCCCCAGCGTCAGCAGCAGGGCCAGCGTCAGTGCAATGAGCTTTGTTGTTTTCATGGTGATTCTTCCTTTCGTAGGTGATATTCAGATTGGGATTTGTAAGTCTGTAGTGCCGGCAATCTGCCGGCTGTTACGGTCAGCCGGAGCGGATCGGGCCGGCAGATTGCCGGCACTGCAATCAGACAAACCCGAGCTTGTCTTATTCCGCCGTCCCCAGCACGCCGTCCTCATACAGCCCCGTGATCCGCACGGACAGGACCTGGTTGTGCAGCTCCGCCCCCGGGGCGTAGACCCGGATGGAATTCGGCGCGTGGCCGGTCCAAAGGGATTCCGCCAAAGCCTTCCCCTTGAGGGGAAGGTGGCAGCCGCCGTCTCCCGCAAGGCGGCTGACGGATGAGGTGGGGCTGGAGCCTGCTGCCTCGTCGGAAGCGGGAGGGCCGATGTGGGCATCGGCCCCTACGGGCGCGTCCCCCGGTGACTGGTGACTGGTAACTGATGCCTCGTCTGTCGTCGGGACCCGCGGGGCGTCCCCTAAAGGACTCGCTTCGCTTCGGAGGACGCCGCCCCCTACGGTGGGAGCCTCCCCCGATTCTGTCATTGCGAGCCAGTGCGCACACTGGCGCGGCAATCCGTTTCCCCCGTCCCCTGTTGCCTGTTGCCTGTTGCCTATTGCCTCGTCTGTCGTCGGGACCCGCAGGGCGTCCCCTAAAGGACTCGCTTCGCTTCGGAGGACGCCGCCCCCTACGGCATCGCCTGTGGCCTCCTCCTCGAAGAGCACCTCCTGCACGGTTCCGATCATGGCTTCCCGGAAGGCCCGGTTCATCTCCCCGGCCACGGCGATGGCCGCGGCGGAGCGGGCCTCCTTGAGGGCGTTGCCCAGCTGGCCGGGCATCTGATCCGCCGGGGTGCCCGGGCGGCGGGAGTAGGGAAAGACGTGCATGGCGGCAAAGCCGCATCTGCGGATGAAGGCCAGGCTCTCGGCAAACTCCGCCTCCGTCTCCCCCGGGAAGCCCACAATCATGTCGGTGGTGACGGCGCAGCCCGGGAAGGCCTCCTTCAAAAGCGCCACGCTCTCGTAGTAGCGGGCGGTGTCGTACCTCCGCCGCATCCGGGCAAGCACCGTGTCGGAGCCCGACTGCATGGACAGGTGGAAGTGGGGGCAGAGATTGGGATGCCCGGACAGGGTCTCGCAGAATTCCCGGTCGATGATCCGGGGCTCCAGGGAGCCCAGCCGCACCCGCAGCTCCGGCACCGCGGCGCAGAGGGCGTCCAGCAGACGGGTCAGCCTGCTGCCGTCGCGGAAGTCCCAGCCCCAGGAGGCGATCTCGATGCCGGTGACCACGATCTCCCGGTAGCCCTCGGCGGCCAGCTTCTCAGCCTGGGCCACCGCCTCCTTCAAAGGCAGGCTCCGCACCGGCCCCCGGGCATAGGGGATGATGCAGTAGGAGCAGAAGTTATTGCAGCCGTCCTGGATCTTCAGCATGGCCCGGGTCCGGGTGGAGAGGCCCCCCGCCGGGAGGATCTCGAAGTCTCTGCGCTTCAGAGCCTCGTCCAGGGCCTCCCGCTTCCGCCGGTCGGCCAGGGTTTGCAGGGCCAGCTCCAGGAAGGCCTCCCGGTTGCCGGAGCCGGAGATCAGATCCGCCCCCAGAGCCCGGATGTCCTCCGGCTTCACCTGGGCGTAGCAGCCGCAGACCGCCAGCACCGCCCCGGGGCACTGCTTCCGCAGCCGCCGGATCACGTTCCGGTTTTTCTTGTCCGCCACGGCGGTGACGGTGCAGGTATTCACAATGCCCAGGTCAAAGGCCTCGTCAGGCCCCACCTCGGTGTGGCCCCGTTGGGTCAGCCACTGCTCCATGGCCTGGGACTCGTATTGATTGACCTTGCAGCCCAAGGTTTGTATCGTAAAGCGCATACTTCTATCCCTTGCTCACTGTCTTCTTGATAAATAATACTCGTCGCCCTTCTGGTAGAAGGGGCAGCGGCCGCCGGGCCGGGCGAAGACCCGCTCGTATTCGTCCTCGTCCAGCTCCATGCGGCAGTAGTACTCGTCCAGCTCCTCGTCGTAGTCGTAGTGCCAGCAGGATTCACATAGGGTGGGATTCATGGGCAAGCCTCCCGGAGTTTTTTCCTATCATATCACAGCTTTCAAAAAAAAGAAACAGTTCCAGTTGAATTTTTCGTTAAAAAATGGTAGAATGAGAAAAAACTCCGGGAGGTTTCTGTTATGGGTATCGTAGTCATCGGCGCTGTGTTTGTGGACGTCAAGGGCTTCCCGGCGGGGCAGTACATCCCCCAGGGACGGAACGTGGGCTGGATCGAGCAGGTCCACGGCGGCGTGAGCCGCAACGTGGCCGAGGACATCGCCAACGTGGAGCTCCGTCCCACCTACGTGAGTCTGGTGGACGACAACAGCGCGGGAGAGGACGTGGTGCGCAAGCTCCGCAGCCACAAGGTCAACGTGGACTATATCCGCCCCGTCAAAAACGGCATGGGCACCTGGCTGGCGGTCTTCGACCACAGCGGCGACGTGGTGGGCTCCATCTCCCAGCGGCCCAACATGGATCCCCTGCTGGAGCTGCTGGAGGAAAAGGGCGACGAGATCATCTCCGCCGCGGATTCCGTGGTCATCGAGATCTGCCTGGACAAGGAGATCGTCAAGCGGGTCTTCAAGCTGGCCAAGAAGTACAACAAGCCCGTCTACGCCGTGGTGGCCAATATGTCCATCGCCGTGCAGCGCCGGGACTTCCTCCAGGACTGCGCCTGCTTCATCTGCAACCGGCAGGAGGCCGGCATCCTCTTCTCCGACGACTACTCCGCCACCACCATCCCCGAGATGGAGACCACCCTGGCGGAGAAGGTCCGCCGGGCCCGGATCCCCAGCATGATTATCACCCTGGGGGACAAGGGCGCCGTCTACGCCGACATGTTCGGCTACAAGGGCTGGTGCCCCGCCCGGAACGTCATCGTCAAGGACACCACCGGTGCCGGGGACGCCTTCTGCGCCGGCGTCGCCATCGGCCTCACCTACGGCAAGACCCTGGCCGAGGCCTGCGAGATCGGCTCCTTCCTGGCGGCCTCCGTCATCATGACCTCCGAGAACGTCTGCCCCCGTTTCCTCCCCAGCGAGCTGGGCCTGGAGGTGGAGGTAAAAGACGACTGAATCGCGCCCTCCGCGGCAATCAGCAGCCGGAGGCTTCCCGGGTCGGGAGGCCTCCGGCTGTCATTCACAAAAACTTTTCCCTTTGTTCACAGAAAAAAGTTACAAAGTGTTGACAAAAACAGCGTTGTCCTGTAAAATAGGGTGAAGTAATATGGTACGAATTCTGCCGTAATTGGTTTACATAAGCCGGAGGAACGCTATGAAATATCTGCTTCACAGAATGACTGCCCTGGCGCTGGCGGTGCTGCTGCTCTGCAGCGCCTGCGGCGTGCTGGCCCTGGCCGCCCAGCCGGGGCTCCCGGACCCCGCCTGCAGGCTGGGCGCCGATCCCGGCGATATGCTGGCCGGCGGCGGCCGCCGGGTCACCGCCGGGGACAAGGTCTACTACATCGACGAGAACGACGGCTCGGTCCGGGATCTGGACCGGCCCGGGCAGATCGTGGTGGAGGGCCCGGCGGCGAAGCTGAACTACGCCGACGGCAAGCTCTACTATGCCCGGCTCCAGGAGGAGGAATGCTTCGATCTCTGCGTCTGGGATCTGAAGCGGCAGGAGCAGACCGTGCTGCTGGCGAACTTCTCCGGCAGCCTGGGGCAGCTCTATCTGGTGAACGACCGCTTCCTGGACTTCTCCTGCGGCAACGCCATCTGGCAGCTGGAGCTGGCCAGCGGCGACTACAAGCTGATCCGCTTTGTGGAGGGGCTCTGGAGCTTCGTCCCCACCGGGGCGGGGCTGGTCTGGGCCACCGGCAGCCTGTTTGATTATAACGTATACGCCGAGGGCCATCTGCTGGCGGAGCACGTGGACGACTACAGCGTCCAGTACGACATCGGCAGCGGTATTATCGTCTACACCCTGGAGGGACAGAGCTGGCAGGCCGACCTGGCCCAGGCTCTGGCCGGAAGCGCCCGGCCCGCCGCCTACACCGGCTACGGCGTGGAATATCAGAATCTGGCCGCCCGGGAGGAGCTGAGCCCGGAGGAGGCCCTGCTGGCGGAGGAGGCCGAGATGGAGCGGCTGCAAAATGAGCTGGCGGACATCCTGGCCCGGCCCGAAAACCAGGCCCACAACGCGGAGCTCCCCGCGGCGCCCCCCGACCCCGCCCAGGGCGTGGCGGAGGATCCCCAGCTGCCCCCGGAGCTGAAGGAGGCGGTGGAGGCCCTGGCGGAAAGCCAGGACGCCCCCGCGGAGACGGAGGCCCCTGCGGAAACCGAAGCGCCTGTGGAAACCGAGGCGCCCGCTGAGACGGAAGCCCCCGCGGAAACCGAGGCTCCGGTTGAAACCGAGGCTCCTGTCGAAACCGAGGCTCCCGCGGAGCCCGAGGCCCCCGTCCAGGAGCCCACGGAGCCCGCCAAGCCCCAGGAGGAGACCACGCCCGAGCCCCCCGCTCCCCTGCCCGCCAACGGCAGCCGCGAGGAGGAGCCCGAGGCCTCCGGCCAGACGGCGGAGTCCTTGATCCCGCCTCGGGAGGAGCCCGCCGCCCCGGCCCTCAACCCCGGCCAGGCGGACGAGCCCCTGCAGATCGTGGAGCCCCCGGTCTGCGTCAGCAGCGTCTTCACCGACCCGGGCCTGCGGCAGACCCTCTCCACCAATCAGATCAACATCGTCAAGCGGGCCAGGCAGCAGCTGAACGTCCGCTGGACGCCTCTGAAGAACGTGGGCGGCTGGGGCTACACCGACAGCTCCTACAATCTCAGCCTGCTCTACAAGGCCGGCGTCACCTACACCGGCCTGCCCTACGGCCAGGTGGTGGACACCTGCTACATTCCCTGGGGCGCCAGCCTGAGCTACTTCGTCAACGCGGTGAAGAACAGCGGCAGCAAGATGTACACCACCCGCTCCACCTATTCCCGGGGCTCTCAGTACTACGGCACCGACTGCTCCGCCTTCGCCTCCTGGGCCTGGGACGCCTCCAACCGCAAGGCCTGCTACTACGGCGCCAGCGTGGGCCGCTCCTACAAGGTCATGCAGGTGGGCGACTCCGTCTGCAGCAACTACCACGCCATGCTCTGCACCGACGTGACCTACAACAGCGACGGCTCCATCTACTCGGTGGAGATTTCCCAGGCCAACCCCACCACGGCCTACACCGGCTGCTGCTACGTCACCCGCTACACCGGGCAGGCCGCCCTGGAGAGCATGAACCGCTCCCTCTTCGTCAACGGCTCCTACGCCGTCTACCGCCGCAATCTGGACAACGCCGTCAGCTACACCCATGACTGCGCCGTGCCCCTGGAGGGCGACTACTGCACCCTCTGCGGAGCCGGCATCCTGGATCCCGCTCCTCCCGATCCCGACCCGGATCCCGCGCCTCCCGAGCCCGGCGAGCCCGTCAAGCCCGGCGTGGATCTGAGCTACGCCCAGGGCACCGTCAACTGGAGCACCCTGGCTCCCAGCGTCAGCTTTGCCCTGCTGCGGGTGGGCTTCACCGGCAACACCGAGGGCGGCATCTACAAGGACTCCCAGTTTGACGCCAACGCCACGGGCTGCGTGGCCAACAAGATCCCCTACGGCATCTACTTCTATGCCGGAGCCACCACCGAGGAGAAGGCCATGGAGGAGGCCACCGCCGTTTTGCAGTACCTGGGGGTATTCGACGCCCAGGGCAACTACCAGCAGAACTTCCGGGTGCCCAATCTGCCCATCTTCTATGACGTGGAGGAAAACAGCAACATTCTCACCCTCAGCAACGAGCAGCTGCTGGCCGTGGTCTCCGCCTTCTGCGACACCCTGGAGAACTTCGGCTTCCGGGCCGGCGTCTACGCCAGCAAGAGCGTCTGGGAGAGCAAGCTCATCAGCAGCAATTACAGCCGCTGGGCTCGCTGGGTGGCCCAGTGGGGCGACAAGCAGACCGCCCCCGCCGGGGCCCACGTCTGGCAGTATACCAACCAGGGCGGCCTGCCCGGCATCGCCGCGGACGTGGATCTGAATCTCTGGATGGGCCCCATCAGCACCCAGACCGAGCCCGCCCAGGCGGAGCTGCTGGCCCCCAGCTGCCTCGAGGAGGGCAGCCTGACCTGCACCCGGGTGGGCACCGGCGAGGTGCTGCTGAATCCCGTGGGGGCCCTGGGGCATCTCTTCGTCAACGGGATCTGCAGCCGCTGCGGCGAGGTCCAGTCCCTCTATGACCGCTTCTCCGACGTCAAGCCCCACAAGTGGTACTCCGAGGCCGTCCAGTTTGTGGTGGACAACAAGCTCTTCAGCGGCGTCTCCGCCAATCGCTTCGGCCGCACTGGCACCATGACCCGGGCCATGCTGGTGACGGTGCTCTACAAGCTGGCGGATTCCCCGGAGGTGGAGGGAGAGAATCTCTTCCGGGACGTGTCCCCCCAGGACTACTACTACAAGCCCGTGGTCTGGGCCTCCCACCACGGCGTCGCCTCCGGCACCGGCACCACCACCTTCTCCCCCAAGCGGGAAATCACCCGGGAGCAGGTCGCCGTGATGCTGCTGCGCTACTATCTGGGGGTGGAGCCCGACGCGGAGAGCTCCGTCAACGGGGATCTGTCCGCCTACCTCGACGGGGGCCGGGTCAGCGCCTACGCCAGAGTGGCCATGGCCTGGGCCGTGGAAAACGGCATCATCAGCGGCGCCGAAACCGAGGCGGGCCGGGTGCTGAATCCCGGCGGCTCCGCCACCCGGGCCGAGGTGGCCGTGATGATCATGCGCTTCGCGGAGCTCCTGGAGACCCACGGCTGCTGGATGCCCGGCTGAACGGCTCTTCACGCATAAACACATTTGCTCATAAAAAGCACCGGACCTTCATGGGATAGTCCGGTGCTTTTGCTCTGCCTACAGCTTCTTCATGTGCTCCGCCGCGGTCTTGGCCAGCAGCTTCTTGGTGCCCTTTTCGTCGAAGGCGATCTCCAGCAGGGCGTCGCTGCCCATCTTCGTGACGGTCAGCACCATGCCCCGGCCAAAGGCCGTGTGGGAGACGCTGTCCCCCGGCTGGAAATCCGGGAGCTTCGCCTGGGCGGCCCCGCCCAGGCCTGCCAGAGCGCCGCCCGCCGTCCGGCGGAGGCCGCCCCGGGCCGGGAAGCCTCCGGCTTCCCCCTTCCCGCTGCCCCAGGCCCTGCTCCGGGGCTCGGCAAAGGGCAGGTCGTCATAGAGCATCCGCTCCGGGCCGGGCTGGGCTTTGGGCCGCAGCGCCGCCCGGGATTTCTGATCCAGCAGCTCCTCGGGGATGTCCCGGATAAAGCGGGACAGGCAGTTTGAGGTGGTTCTGCCGTAGAGCATCCGCTGGCGGGCATGGGTGACGGTGAGGCTCTTCTTGGCCCGGGTGATGGCCACGTAGCACAGCCGCCGTTCCTCCTCCAGCTCGTCGCTCTCCCCGATGCTGCGGAGGCTGGGGAAGAGCCCGTCCTCCGCCCCCACCAGAAAGACGTGGGGGAATTCCAGGCCCTTGGCGGTGTGAATGGTCATCATCACCACCGCGTCCGCCTCGGCGTCGTACTGCTCGATGTCCGTATAGAGGGCGATTTCCTCCAGAAAGCCGTGGAGGCTGGCGTCCTCCGGGTGGTTCTCCACGTAGCCCACCAGGGAGGAGCGCAGCTCCCGGACGTTCTCCAGCCGGGTGCGGCTCTCCACGTCCCCCCGGTCCTCCAGCATTTTGCCGTAGCCCGTCCGCTCCACCAGGGCGTCGTAGAACTCCGGCAGGGGCAGGCTGTCCAGCAGGGCGCCGCAGGACTCGATGAGCTCCGCGAAGGCCCGCAGCTTGGGGGCGCTCTTCTCCAGGGCGGGGAAATCCTTTGCCCCCGCCATCACCAGGAACATGGGCAGGCCCTGGTTCTCCGCCAACCGCCGCACCCCCTCCAGGGTCTTGGCGCCGATGCCCCGGGCGGGGTTGTTGACGATGCGGCTCAGCCGCAGATCGTCGGCCCGGTTGTCGATGAGCTGGAGATAGGCCAGCATGTCCTTCACCTCGGCCCGGTCAAAGAAGCGGGTGCCGCCGATGATGCGGTAGGGAATGCCGTTGAATTTCAGCGAGCGCTCCAGGGCGTTGGACTGGGCGTTGGTGCGGTAGAGAATCGCCGCGTCCCGGTAGTGCTCCGGGGGCACCAGCCCGAAGATCCGGGCGGCCACGTAGTTGGCCTCCTCGTTTTCGTCGGCGGTCTCCTTCACGGTGATCCCCGTCCCGGCCTCGTTTCCGGTCCAGAGGGTCTTGCCCTTGCGGGCCTTGTTGTGGGCGATGACGGCGTTGGCGGCGTCCAGAATGGCCCGGGTGGAGCGGTAGTTCTGCTCCATCCGGATCAGCCGGGCTCCGGGGAAGCGCTTTTCAAACTCCAGGATGTTCTCGATGGTGGCCCCCCGGAACTTGTAGATGCTCTGGTCGTCGTCGCCCACCACGCAGATATTCTCCGTGCCCCCGGCCAGCAGGGCGGAGAGCAGGTATTGCAGGTGGTTGGTGTCCTGGTACTCGTCCACCAGCACGTAGCGGAAGCGGCGCTGCCAGGCGCTGCGGACCTCCTCCCAGTCCCGGAGCAGCTTCACCGTCAGCAGGATGATGTCGTCAAAGTCCAGGGCGTTGGCCTCCCGGAGCCGGCGCTGGTACTCCCCGTAGCAGCCGGCGATGAGCTCCATCCGGGCGTCCCCGGATTTCCCCGCCAGCTCCGCAAAGTCCTCGGGCAGCTGCATGGCGTCCTTGGCCCGGCTGATCCGGGAGAGGATCAGCCGGGGGGAGAACTCCCGCTCGTCCACGTGCCGGTCCTTCATCACGTCCTTCATGACCCGCTCGGAGTCCGCCGTGTCGTAGATGGTGAAATTGCCGTCGTAGGGGGGCAGACGGTGGATCTCCCGCCGCAGGATGCGGCAGCAGGCGGCGTGGAAGGTCATGGCCCAGATCTCCCGGGCCTCCGGCCCCAGCATATCGGAAAGCCGGTCCTTGAGCTGGTTGGCGGCCTTGTTGGTAAAGGTGATGGCGATGATCCGCCAGGGCTCCACGGGCCCCAGGGCGCAGAGGGCAGCGGTTTCGGGCTCCATTTTCCCGCCCCGGGCGGCCGCCGCCTCCAGGGCGGCCAGCTCCCGCTCCCCGAAGCCCCCGGGGAGCTCGTCGCTGTCGGAGGCCCGGCCGAAGCGGATCAGATTGGCAATGCGGTGGATCAGCACCGTGGTCTTGCCGCTGCCGGCCCCGGCCAGCAGCAGCAGGGGGCCCTCGGTGCTCAGCACCGCCTGGCGCTGCATGTCGTTGAGCTCCGCGAATTCCCGGGCAATCAGCGCCCGGCGCAGCTCCAAAAATCTGTTTTTCTGTTTTTCATCCATATCTATTTGTGTTCCTGTTCTTGTTTTGTGGTCTTGTGATTTGTCTGCCGCGCCGCCGGCTTCTCCACCCGCATCCGCTTTCCCTCCAGCACCCGGTTCAGAATGCCGCCGCAGAAGAAGACGTAGATGCAGACGTAGAGCCAGAGCATTGCCATGGCGATGACGGAAAGGCTTCCGTAGTAGAGGGAGTAGTTGCCGAAGCGCTCCACGTAGAGGGTGAAGAGCTGGGAGAAGACGACCCAGATCACCGCCGCCGCGAAGGCCCCCGGCAGAGAGGCCCCCAGCCGGACCGGCCGGTTGGGAAAGACCTTGTACATGACCGTGAAGAAGACCGTCAGCACCGCCACGGTCAGCACGTATTTCAGCCGGGTCAGCCGCAGCAGCAGCTTCCCCAGGGCGCTCCCCGCCTCCATCAGGCGCTCGATCAGCCCCTGGCTCAGCAGGTGCAGGGCCAGCAGCAGCACCGTGGCCAGCACCCCTGCCAGGGCGAAGCCCATGCAGCGCAGCCGCAGCCCCAGGGGGTGGCGGGTCTCCCGGGCGGCGTAGATCCGGTTCAGCCCCCGCACCAGGCTCAGAACCCCCTTGGAGGTCATCCACAGCGCCGCGATGGCGGAGATGGACAGCACCGCGGGGGAATCCACCGCGAACAGCTCGTCGATCATATAGTCGGTGAGGGCCCGGAGGCTGGCGGGCACCAGCTGCTCCAGCAGCCCCCGCAGATCATCCGGGGAGATGGGCGTATACTGCAGAATGCTGATCACCAGCATCACAGCCGGAAAAATCGCCAGAATCCAGAAATAGGCCGCGTAGGCCGCGTAGATGTGGACCTCCAGCCGCCGGACGCTTCGGAGAAAGCGAAACAGGCCTTGCCGCACGGAACTCCCCTCCCCTCTGATCCGCCCTCGGACTGCCGTTCTGCAATCATTATAACAGGCAAGCCCCGGAATTGCAATCGAAATCTCGAAGGCCCGGGGCCTCGCCCCTGGATCCCCGGGGCAAGTTTCAAAAAATATTCATAAATACGGTGTTGAAAAGCAGAGTGAAACTTGTTATTATATGCTATAAGGAATAGTATGCCGTACTATACCTCTGATGCCCATGACGCGCGGCTACAATTTCATATTGCGGATAAAGGAGCGTTCTTTTTATGACAAGGCGAATCCTCAGCGTGATCCTGGCGCTGCTTATGGCCGCGTCCCTCTTCGGGGCAGTCGCCACAAGCGTCAGCGCCGCCAACGTGACCACCGGCTTTATCCCCGCGACTCCCGGCAGCTATGAAAAGGTGGGCGACGTTTCCGCCCTGGCAGCAGGCGACGAGATCCTGATCGTAGACGAAGCTGCCGCCATGACCCTCAGCACCACCCAAAACGGCAACAACCGCGCTGCAGCAGCCGTCACCGTCTCCGCGGGGCAGATCACCGTCCCCGAGGGCAACGAGACGATTCAGAGCTTCGTCCTGGCCGAGGCCGACGAGGGCTTCTATCTGCTGGCGGGGGAGGGCCTCTACCTCTACGCCCCCAACGCCTACAACGGCAGCAGCAGCGGCAACTATCTGCGCACCACCGACACTGAGAGCGCCGCCCACGCCTGGACCCTGACAGAAAACGCGGTCAGCGCGGTGAACTACAGCGCCCGCGGCATCCTCCACTACAACGCCAACAACGGCAATCCCATCTTCTCCTGCTACAGCAGCGCCGGAGCCGTGGCCATCTACAAGCGCGGCGCCGAGGGCTGCGCCCATCCCAACGCGGTCTATACCGTCACCGAGGAGCCCGGCTGCACCAGCGCCGGAGCCCGGAGCTGGAGCTGTCCCGACTGCGGCCAGACCGGCGCCGAGACGATTCCCGCCCTGGGCCACGCCTGGGACGAGGGCACGGTGATCACCCCCGCCGCCTGTGAGACCCCCGGGCAGATCCAATACCTCTGCACCCGGGATCAGAACCACAGCAGGACCGAAGCCCTCCCTGCCCTGGGGCATCTGGACGCCGACGGCGACCAGGTCTGTGACCGCTGCGGCCAGACCCTCTCCACCGCCGATACCTACGTTCTGGCCAATTCCATCCGGGAAGGCGACCGGATCATGTTCGTCTATTCCGACGACAGCGTCACCAAGGCCGCCGGCCCCATCGCCGGCAGCGGCGTCAACACCTATCTCACCGCCGTGAACGCGGAAATCCTGGATGACGCCGTCGTCTGCGCCGACGCTCTGGTCTTCGACGTGGAGGCCGGCACCGCCGCCGGGAGCTTCGCCTTCCGCAGCGGCGGCAAGTATCTGGATCCCAGCACCGCCGCCAGTGGCACCAACTACATCCATCTCAGCGCCACGGCAAAATCCGAGCTCACCGACTGGACCGTCAGCTTCTCCGAGGGCGTCGCCACCGTTTCCCACGCCATCAGCAGCAGCGCCGTCCGCTCCATCAAGTACAACCTCAGCAGTCCCCGCTTCTCCGCCTATCTGAGCGGTCAGCAGGACATCGCCATCTACAAGCTGGCCACGGAGCAGGATCTGGTGGACGTCTACGTGGTGGACCAGACCAACAGCGAGAGCTTCAACGCCTACGTCTTCAACCGGGCCGCAGACGCCAACGACGGAACCGCCTGGCCCGGCCACGCCCTGGAGTGCCTGGGCAAGGATTTCGAGAACAACAACTACTATCATCTCACCCTGGACCGCGCCGCCTATGACGCCGTGATCTTCAACAACGGCAGCAGCCAGAACGACGACGCCCACATGCTGGTGCTGGACGCGGATATGGCCGGCGCCATTGCCGTCTACAACAACAGCGCCTGGGAGGCCTCCTATCTCGCCTCCAACGACGTCTATCCCGCGGCCAACGCCGTGGTGACCGCTCCCGGCTGCACCGAGGGGGGCTTCACCGTCTACAACGGCCTGCTGGGCAGCGTCTCGGAGCCCCGGGATCTCACCGACGCCCTGGGCCACGCCTGGGGAGCCTGGGCTGCCGACGGCAGCAACTCCCACAGCCGGGTCTGCGCCCATGACGCCAGCCACGTGGAAACCGAGCTCTGCACGGACGCCGACAACGACGGCCTCTGCGAGGTCTGCGGCGGCGCCATCGTGCCCGTCACCGGCTACGTGGAGTCCGGCCGCTACGTCATCGCCGGCCTGGTAAACGGCGGCTACTACGCCCTGCCCTGCAGCATACAGAGCCAGAACCCCGCCGGGACGCTCGTTTCCGCGGTGGACTACGCCGTGGCCGAGTCTGAGGCCCGGGGCTATATCTACAGCGTCCAGCTTCTGCCCAACGGATATTACACCATCAGCAGCGGCGAGGCCTTCTTGGGCAGCAGCGGCTCCGACTCCGGCATCCGCACCCTGGCGCCGGGGGAGGCCCTCAACGACAGCTTCTATTGGAATATCAGCGCCGGGGAGCACGGCAGCTTCCGCGTTGCCAACGTGGGAGCCTCCAGCCGCGCCCTGGCCTACCGCAAAGACGCGAGCTTCGATCGCTTCGGCGCTTACGCTGCCGCCAACATCGACGGCCTCACCTATTACGATCTGGAGCTGCTGCCGGTGCTGTCCGAGCAGGATCCCGATTCCTCCGAGGACATCGACGTCTATTTTGTGGACGAAACCGACACCGACAGCCCCTATGCCTATTATTACAACGAGAACAATCCGCCCGATCCGGAGGACACCGGGGAGGATCTTGCGGGTTATCCCGGCACCTCCCTGAGCTCCGTGGGCCTGGAAAAGGGCGGGCACCGCTACTACAAGCTCACGCTGAACGCCACCCTATTTACCCACATTCTCTTCAACAACGGCCTCACCGGCGGCGTGGAGGCCGGAAACCAGACCGTTGATCTGGACTTCCGGGCGGATGCCGTCGCGGACCCGCTGGAAGAGGACGGAAACCGCTTTGTGGTCTATTACGTCTACCGCGACGGGCTTCAGATGGCCGCCTCCCCGGGCAGCGACCTCTGGCCGGCGCCCCCCACCGTCATCCGGGAGGCCGGGTGCACGGAAAGCGGCCTGGCTCAGTATGTGGGCCTGCGCACCGGGGTCATTGACGGCCAGGTCGAGCTCCCCGCTCTGGGCCACGACTGGGATGAATGGAGCGAGACCGCCCCGCCCTCCTGCACCGAGGCCGGAGCGGAGAGGCGGATCTGCGCCCGCTGCGACGCTGCAGAGACCCGGACTCTGGAGCCTCTGGGCCATACCCGCGGCGAGGCCGTCCAGGAGAATGTGGTTCCCGCCACCTGCTCTGCGGAAGGCTCCTATGACGAGGTCGTCTACTGCACCGTCTGCAACGAGGAGCTGAGCCGCGAGCCCAAGACCATTGAGAAGCTGGCCCACACTCCCGCCGAGCCCGTGATCGAAAACGAAGTTCCCGCTACCTGCACCGAGGCCGGTTCCTATGAGTCCGTGGTCTATTGCTCCGAGTGCGGCGAGGAGATTTCCCGCGAGACCGTGGCCGTGGCCGCCCTGGGGCACAACCCCGGCGAGGCCGTCCGGGAGAACTACGTGGAGCCCACCGCCACCACCGACGGCGGCTACGACACCGTGGTTCACTGCACTCGCTGCAACGCCGAGCTGAGCCGCGAGCATACGGTTCTTCCCGCCACCGGCCCCGCGGAGCCCGTGCTGGACGAGAGCATCGTCCTCTATAACTCCATCGGCATCGGCATCGAGATCCAGACCACCTTCGGCGTCCGCAAGAGCGTCACTGACCGCTTCGAGAGCTGGTACATCGAGGTCAGCAAGCTGGACGCCTCCGGCAACGTCACCGAGACCAGGCGCTTCGGCGCGGGCCAGGAAGGCGCCGTCTCCGAGGGCTACATCCGGGAGGCCGTCTACACCGACATCACCGCCAAGGAGATGGGGGTGCGCTACGCCGCCAGCTTCCACGGCTTTGCCGCCGACGGCAGCGAGACCTACAGCAACACCGTCACCAATACCGTCCGGGACTACGTGATCGAAGAGCTGCTGAAGACCGACAATGACGACGCCACCCGCCGTCTGGCCGCCGACCTGCTGAACTACGGCGCGGCCGCTCAGGTTTACTTCAACTTCGACACTGAGAATCTGGTGAACGCCAACCTGTCCGCCGAGGCCCAGGCCGCCATGACGCAGTTTGCCGACGTGGGCGAGGCCCCCGCCACCCTGGAGAACGGCTCCAACGGCCCCAACGTCTACGGCTCCGTCTCCGTCATGAACCGGGTGGTGCTGAGCCT
>JAFXYD010000103.1 GCA_017541995.1 Oscillospiraceae bacterium | reverse complement strand
TGAACGATACCGGGCTGGATCGCCCTGCGGGCGATTGTTTGCTCCGCAAACCGGGCGGCCGATGACCGCCCCTACGGACGGGTGGTTAACGGCAGGCCTCTGCCTCGGGCGGGCGGCCGATGACCGCCCCTACGCCCTGCTTGCTGAGTAAAACCGATAACCAGAATCGGGATTTGGCGAAACGCTCGTGTAGCGGCGCACACCGGTGCGCCACGAGACTGGGTTCCGGTGGCGCACTGGTGTGCGCCGCTACAGGGCGTTTGCAAGAATTTGCCAAATCCGAATTTTACTCGCATTGAAGCAGGGCTGCCACGTACCGGGCCAGATAGGGCATGGAGGCGCAGGCCTCCTCCAGAACGTTCTCCGTGGAGCCCACCTCCACGATCAGCGCCCCGGGGCTCATGTCGCCGTTGAAGCGGGAGGCCCGGAAGGAGATCCGCTTGAAGAGGCTGGGCTCGTCCCGGTTGCCCAGGGCCTGGAGCTTCAGGGCGCAGGAGAGGTTGTCCGGCCAATGGGGGTGGCTCAGGCCCCCCTCGTCGGTGCCCACCACCAGCATCAGCGGGGCCAGGACCTGCCCGTCCCGCTCCACGGTCTCCCGCACGGGCTGCTCCAGGGCGTCCCGATGGAGGTCCAGCACCATGACGATGGAGGGATATTCCTCCAGCCAGTCCGCAATCTTCTCCCGGGCCACGGCGTAGGAGCGGTTGTAGCTGGGGTAGTCGTTGAGGGTCCGGTCGTGGACCGCCTCCACCCCCAGCTCCCCCAGCTCCTCCAGCAGGGCGTCCCCCACGGCGATCATATTGCAGCTCAGATCCAGGGTGCGGAAATTGGCGTCCGGCAGGTAGGTATGACCCTCGCTCTGGGTGTAGGACTCGCAGGAGTGGCTGTGGATGATCAGCACCCGGGGGCCGGGCTCCCGGGGCCAGTTCAGGGGCCGCAGCAGCAGCTCCGCCTTGTCCACCTGGTAGCTGCAGCTCCCCCGCAGGCCGATGGCCTCCGCCTCCGCCGGGGTGAAGGGGGCGGGCCCGGCGGGCAGGAGCTGGTCGGCGGCTTCTTCGCCCCGCTCCGCCGTCGAAGGCGCTTCGCCGGAACATGCCGCCTCCGTCGCGGGAGGCGCCTCTGTTTGGGCGACGGGCCCGGAGGAGGCAGGAGGCGCCGTTTCAGAAGGCAGCCCGTTTCCCACTCGCGCCTCGGCGGGCGCGCTCTTTTCCGGCAGAATGCCGGTTTCCAGAAAGATCACCGCCCGCAGCAGCCCTTCGCTGCTCAGCAGGGACCGGGCCTTTTCCCAGAGCGTTTCCCGCAGATTGGGCGCAAGCAAAACCAGCAGCAGGGCAAGGGCCGACAGCCCCGCCAGAAGTCCCGCCCCGCGCTTTCTTCGGTATATCATCGGATTCATGAAAATCCCTCCCAGCGCAGTATATGCGCCGGAAGGGATTTTCAGAACTATTTGGGCAGCAGGTCCGCCAGGGTGACGCTGTCCAGGTAGTCGGCCACCAGCTGCTCCAGCTTTTCCCAGACCGGGAGGCTGGGGCAGGGGTGGGTGCAGGGGGCGGCCCCCTCCTCCAGGCAGGCCACCGGGGCCAGACTGCCCTCCGTCAGCCGCAGGATCTCCCCCAGGGGGTATTCCTCCGGCCGCCGGGCCAGGCGGTAGCCGCCGCCCTTGCCGTGCTGGCCCTCCACCAGCCCGCCCTTGGACAGGGCGGTCATGATGGCCTCCAGATACTTCTGGGACAGGGCCTGCCGGGCGGCGATCTCCTTCAACGGCACCAGCCGCTCCGGGGGCTGGCCCGCCAGATCCGTCATCACCCGCAGGGCGTAGCGGCCCCGGCTTGAGATCATCACCGCCATGGCTTACACGCCGCAGCTTTCGCAGTCGTGGGCGGCGGGGAACTGGCTCTCGTCGTAGGCGATGCCGTGGCGGTCGTAGTAGTCCTTCATGGCGGCCTTGATGGCCTCCTCCGCCAGGACGGAGCAGTGGAGCTTGTGGGGAGGCAGACCGTCCAGAGCCTCGGTGACGGCCTGATTGGTGAGCTTCAGGGCCTCGGAGACGGGCTTGCCCTTGATGAGCTCCGTGGCCATGGAGCTGGAGGCAATGGCGGAGCCGCAGCCGAAGGTCTCAAACTTCACGTCGTCGATGGTGTCGTCCTTGATCTTCAGATAGATCTTCATGATGTCGCCGCACTTGGCGTTGCCCACCTCGCCCACGCCGTCGGCGTCCTCGATGACCCCCACGTTCCGGGGATTGCGGAAGTGATCCATAACCTTTTCAGAATAGAGTGGCATAATTATTCTCCTTTTTGCTGATTGAATCTGTCGGGCTTATTCCCGTTTTCGGGAAATTGAAAATTGAAAATGTAAAATTGAAAATTGTCGGTGTTGTTCAAATTGCCATTTGAACAACAAAAATGATATTGCAGCGTGTCGGTCAGCATTCCAATTCTATTTTGCAGATCGCAATCTGCAAAATACATTCATTTTCAATTTTCAATTCTCAATTTTCAATTGTAAATGGTCACGCAATGACAAACTGTCTCTTCCCCGCCATCAGGTCTCTCCACACGGGGCTCATGTCCCGCAGCTGCTCCACCACGTCCTTCACGGCGGCGATGATGGCGTCCACGTCGGCCTCGGTGGTATCCCTGTCCAGGCTCAGCCGCAGGGAGCCGTGGGCCACCTCGTGGGGGCGGCCGATGGCCAGCAGGACGTGGCTGGGGTCCAGGGAGCCGGAGGTGCAGGCGGAGCCGGAGGAGGCGCAGACCCCCTTGTCGTCCAGAAGCAGCAGCAGGCTCTCCCCCTCGATGCCCTCAAAGCAAAAGCTGACGTTGCCGGGGAGCCGATGCTCCAAATCGCCGTTGAGCTCCCCGTGGGGGATCTCGTTGAGGCCCGCGATGAGCCGGTCCCGCAGGGCCGTGAGCCTCGGCATGGTCTCGGGCAGCTCGGAGACGGCCTCCTCCAGGGCGGCGGTCATGCCCATGATGCCCGCCAGATTCTCGGTGCCGGCCCGCTTGCCCCGCTCCTGGGCGCCGCCCTCGATGAGGCTGGAGAGGATGACGCCCTTTTTGGCGTAGAGCACCCCCACGCCCTTGGGGCCGTGGAACTTGTGGGCCGAGAGGGAGAGCAGGTCGATGTTGTCGGCCTGGACGTTGACGGGGATGTGGCCCACGGCCTGGACCGCGTCGGTGTGGAAGAGGACGCCCGCCTTGCGGCAGACGGCGCCGATCTCCCGGATGGGCTGGATGGTGCCGATCTCGTTGTTGGCGTACATAATTGTGACCAGGCAGGTCTCGGGGGTGATGGCGGCCTCCACCTGCTCCGGCGTCACCAGGCCGTTTTCATGGACGTCCAGGTAAGTGACGGTGAAGCCCTCTTTTTCCAGCTTCTTCAGGGTGTGGAGCACGGCGTGGTGCTCAAAGGCGGTGGAGATGATGTGGGTCTTGCCCTTCCGCTTGCCCCAGGCCGCCACGGAGCGGATGGCCTGGTTGTCGGCCTCGGAGCCGCCGGAGGTGAAGGTAATCTCCCGGGGGTTGGCCGCCCCCAGGGCCGCCGCCACCCGGGTCCGGGCCTCGGTGAGGGCCTCCATGGCCCGCTGGCCCACGGAGTGCAGGCTGGAGGGGTTGCCGTAAACTTGGTCCAGATAGGGCAGCATGGCCCGGATGGCGGTCTGGCTCATCCGGGTGGTTGCCGCGTTGTCCGCGTAGATGATGCTCATGGGTTGCCTCCTTGTATATTCTCTGGGGCTATTATAACACATTTACCTACTTTGTCAATAGGTAATTCTGCAAAGAAAAACAGCCCGGCGGGCTGTTTTTCTCAGGGGAGGACGGCGACGCGCTCCATGCCGTACCTGCGGAAGGCCGCCAGGGCGGCCCGGTCGATGCGCTCTCCGGGCATCAGAATCGGCACCGCCGGGGGGCAGCTGACGCAGGGCCGGGCCAGCACCCGCCCCAGGCTCTCCGCCGCCGGGATCCAGACCGCCGGGGCCAGCATGGCCTGCCGCAGGGTACACACCGCCTCCGGAAGCACCCGCAGGGGCAGCCATTGGCCGTCCGCCGGCGGAGCAGGGCTCCCGGCGTTGAGAAGCGCGGCCTCCAGCCGTCCCAGCTCCCGGTCGGTATTCTGCGGCGAGAGCATAAAGACCACGAAATCCGGGTCCGCGAATTCGCAGAAAATCCCCTTCTGCTCCAGGGCGGCGGCCAGGGCCAGGCCGTCCCCGGTGTGAAGGGTCAGCTTCAGCGGCTCGTCCCCCACCACCCGCCAGCCCGCGGCCCGGAGCCGGGATTTCAGAGCCTCGACCTTCGGCAAAAAGGCCGCCAGCTCTTCCGGCAGGCCTTCCAGCCAGGGATTGGCCAGATCCAGGGACTGCAGAATCAGATAGGAGGGGGAGGTGGACCCGAACAGCGCCAGGGCGTCCCGCACAGTGCGGGTTTCGTTCTCCGTCATTCCGAGCGAAGCGAGGAATCCGTCCCCCCCGTCCCCTGTTGCCTGTTGCCCGTTGCCTGTTGCCTCGTCGGAGCGGGGTACGGCGGGCGACCAATGACCGCCCCTACAGGCGTCCCCTGTTGCCTGTTGCCCGTTGCCTGTTGCCTCGTCGGAGCGGGGTACGGCGGGCGGCCAATGACCGCCCCTACAGGCGTCCCCTGTTGCCTGTTGCCCGTTGC
>JAFXYD010000102.1 GCA_017541995.1 Oscillospiraceae bacterium | reverse complement strand
TGCGGGGTACGGCGGGACGGGAAACCCGTCCCCTACGGGCGGGTCATTTCGAGCGAAGCGAGAAATCCGCGTCCCCCGTCTCCTATTGTCTATTGCCTATTGCCTGTTGCCTGTTGCCTGTTGCCTCGTTCGTGCGGGGAACGGCGGGCGGCCGATGACCGCCCCTACGGGCGGGTCTGATGCCTGATGCCTGATCCCTGATGCCTCGCCGGAGCGGGGAACGGCGGGCGGCCAATGACCGCCCCTACGGGCGGGCTGATCCCTATTCCCAGCCCCCCATTGCCTTTTTCCTGTTGACGATTGCAAAACAATGTTGTATAATACCTGAGAAATTCCAAAAAAAGGAGTACATTCCATGAAAAAATCCATTTTCACCCTGGTGATCGTGGTGCTGGTGGTGGCGGCTCTGTTCTTTGCCGCCTTCCACGGCGTCGGGGATCTCATTCAGCCGGTGTCCGAGGGCGTGGTCCTGGGCCTGGATCTGGTGGGCGGCTCCGAGATCACCTACGAGGCCGTGATCCCCGAGGGCACCGACGACTCCGCCCTGACGGAGGGCATGGAGGTGGCCCGCACCATGATGCAGCAGCGCCTGGACGCCCTGGGCTACACCGAGGCCTCCTGCTACCTCTCCGGGGAGCGCCGCATCGTGGTGGAGATCCCCTCCGTGGACGACCCGGAAAAAGCCGTCCGGGATCTGGGGGCCACCGCCGTGGTCACCTTTGTGGACGCCGACGGCAAGCAGTGGCTCTCCGGCTCCGACATCAACGGCGCTGAGTATGAGTTCTCCGCCACCGACGCCACCGGCATCGCCCGGCCCCACGTCACCCTGGAGCTCACCGAGGCGGGCAGCGCGGCTCTGAAGGCCGCCTCCCAGAGCGTCCTCTCCCGCTCCGACGGGAAGAACTACCTGGCCATCCGCATGGACGACACGGAGATCTCCGCCCCCTACGTCAGCGAGGTGCTGGACACCAGCACCGTCATCATCTCCATCGGCAGCACCGAGAACCCCGAGGAGGAGGCCCGCTACCTGGCGAAGATCATCTCCGCCGGACGCCTGCCCTTCCAGCTCAGCACCGCCAAGCAGCAGACCATCGGCGCCTCCCTGGGCGAGAAGAGCCTGTCCACCAGCCTGCTGGCGGGGCTCATCGGTCTGATCCTGGTGATGCTCTTCATGATCGCGGTCTATCGGCTCATGGGCGTCATCTCCTGCATCGCCCTGGCCACCTACGCCGCCCTGTTCGGCGTCGCCATTTCCGTGCTCCACGTGAATCTGAGCCTGCCCGGCATCGCCGGCATCATCCTCACCGTGGGCATGGCCGTGGACGCCAACGTCATCATCTTTGAGCGCATCAAGGAGGAGCTGCGCCTGGGCAAGACCCTGCGCTTCGCCATCGACTCCGGCTACAAGCGGGCGTTGCTCGCCATCATCGACGCCAACGTGACCACCATGATCGCGGGCTTCGTCCTGCTCTGGCAGGGCTCCGGCACGATTTTGGGCTTTGCCGTGACCCTGCTCATCGGCGTGGCCCTGTCCATGCTGGTGATGCTGGTGCTGACCCGGATTCTGCTCAAGACCGCCGTGGGCTTGAAGATTACCAATCTCAAGCTCTACTGCGCGTAAGAAAGGAGGCGCTGACATGATCGACAAGTTCAGAGGCTTCAGCTTTACCAAGCATTTCAAGCTCTTCGGCATCATCTCTCTGATCCTGATCTCCGTGGGTCTGGTGAGTCTGATTCTCACCCTCTGCGGCGTCCAGGGCCTGTTCAATTTCGACATCGACTTCGTGGGCGGCACCACCTTTGAGTTCCAGCTCCCCGTCCGGGTGGACAAGGCCGTCACCGACCGGGCCGCCGAGCTCTATCAGGACGCCATCGGCAAGGCCCCCTCCTCCGTCACCTCCTCCGGGGAAAACGGCCTGCGCATCAAGGCCCTGGAGCTGACGGACCAGGAGGTGGAGTCCGTCCGGGACGCCATCGCCGGGGAATATCAGATCGACATCGAGCAGGGCTACCAGGTGGAGCGGGTCTCCGCTTCGGTGGGCAAGGACCTCTCCCGCTCCGCCTTCCTGGCCTCCGCCGTGGCGGTGCTGCTGATTCTGGTCTACATCGGCTTCCGCTTCGAGTTCAAGTCCGGCCTGGCCGCGGTCTGCGCCCTGGTCCACGACCTGCTGGTGATGCTGAGCTTCTACGTGATCTTCCGGATCCCCTTCAACATCAACTTCATCGCCGCGGCCCTCACCATCCTGGGCTACTCCATCAACGCCACCATCGTGGTCTTTGACCGGGTCCGGGAGAACCGCAAGACCATGAAGACCGGCAACTTCGCCCAGATCGTGGATACCTCCATCTGGGACACCATGACCCGCTCCATCAATACCACCGTCACCACCCTGGTGGTGATGCTGATGCTGCTGATCATGGGCGTCAGCTCCATCCGGAACTTTGCCCTGCCCATCTGCATCGGCATCGTCTGCGGCTGCTATTCCTCCGTCTGCGTCTCCGGCCCCCTGTGGAATGTGTTCAACCACGGCAGAGTGCGGAAGGGGTAAGCAACAAGTAACAAGTAAGAAGTAATAAGTAAGAAGTAATAAGTAAGAAGTAATAAGGATTGTGGCTTGACGCCCTTTCCTTATTACTTTTTTTGCGTTTGCGGCCTCGGCGGGAAAGATGGAACTGCAAAAGTTTACGCCGTAGGGACAAGCCTTGCTTGTCCGCGTTTGCGAAGCAAACAATCGTCCGCAGGGCGATCCACGGAACCCGGTCGGTCGTCGGGATTTGCCTCCGGCAAATTGCATTCGTGCCGAATGCCGGACAAGCGCGGCTTGTCCCTACGGCATGCCGTGAGGTATGCAAGCGGATCGGCAGGAACGGTGGATGACGGTTCGAAACTGATGTAGGGACAAGCCTTGCTTGTCCGCGTTTGCGAAGCAAACAATCGCCCGCAGGGCGATCCACGGAACCCGGTCGGTCGTCAGGATTTGCCTCCGGCAAATTGCATTCGTGCCGAATGCCGGACAAGCGCGGCTTGTCCCTACGGCATGTCGTGAGGTATTCGAGCGGATCGGCAGGGACGGCGGAGGCATCTGGGGATGCCTCTCTATGGCGGATTTGCTGCGTAAATCAGATCAACGGCAGATCAACGGATTTCATTTTTTCGGAATAAGCCGGGACATGCGGTCATAACATTTCTCAGGTGATGCACATGGACAAACGTTTGGAGGGGATCCCGCCGCTGTTTCCGGAGCCCCTGCGGGGGCGGGTGCGGGAGCTGCTGGAGCAGAAGGGGGAGCGGGTGGAGGAGCTGCGGCTGCGGGCGGGCCAGCCCCCGCGCTGGGCGGCGGGCGGCCGGGAGCTGCCCCTGCCCCGGGAGGGCGGGGAGGTCCTGGCCCCGGCTCTGTTGGAGGAGATCGTCCGCCGGGCCGCGGGATACGGGCTCTACGCCGTGGAGGAGCAGCTGGCGGCGGGCTTTCTGGCCCTGCCCTACGGCCACCGGCTGGGGCTCTGCGGCACGGCGGTGCGATCCGGGGAGGGGCTGCGGAGCCTGCGGGATTTCCAGGCACTGAACCTGCGGCTGGCCCGGGAGCGGCCCGGCTGCGCCGACGCGGCCTTCGCCTTTCTCTGGGCCCGGCCGGTCTCCACGCTGATCCTGGGGCCCCCGGGCTCCGGGAAGACCACGGTGCTGCGGGATCTGATCCGCCAGTGCTCGGAGCGGGGGGGCAGCCGGATTGCCGTGGTGGACGAGCGGGGGGAGCTGGCCGCCTGCCGGGAGGGCCTGCCCCAGCTCCGGCTGGGGCCCAGGACCGACGTGCTCTCCCTCTGCCCCAAGGCGGCGGGCATCGAGCTGCTGCTGCGGGCCATGGCTCCGGAGTGGATCGCCCTGGACGAAATCAGCGCCGCCGCCGACGTGGAGGCGCTGATCCGGGCCTCCTACTGCGGGGTGCGCTACCTGGCCACGGCCCACGCCGCCTCCCCGGGGGAGCTGTGCCGCAGACCCGTCTACCGGGCCCTGCTGGAGGCGGGGCTCTTTGAAAACCTGGTGCTGATCCGGGAGGATCGCAGCCTGCAATGTGAGGAGCTGCAAGATGCTGTTGAATAAATTGCTGGGATCCGCGCTGATTCTGGGGGCCTCCCTCTGGGCCGGGCTCCGGGCCGCCGCAAGGCTGCGCCGGACCCAGCGGGAGCTGCGGGAGCTCTCCGCCGCCCTGGAGGGCCTGGCGGGGGAGATCCGCTACGCGGCGCCGCCCTTCGTCCCCCTCTGCCGTCGGGCCGCGGCGGGCTGCGGCGGGGCGGTCCGGGGCTTTTTCGAGGCCCTGGCCGGGGCGGGGGAGCGGCCGGACTCGTGCCGGGCGGGGATGACCCGGGCTGCCTGCCGGGAGGCGGGGCTGGCCCTGCCGGAGCCCGCCCTGGCGGCCCTGGAGCGGCTCTTTGACGGCTTCGGCCTGGCGGATCGGGAGGGGCAGCTGGGCCAGCTGGCCCTGGCCGCCGAGGCCCTCCGGCGGCTGGAGCAGGAGCGCAGCGTCCAGCTGGCGGGCCGCTGCCGCAGCTGTGAGATGCTGGGGCTCAGCGCCGGGGCCGCGGTGCTTGTGCTGGTGCTCTGATGGAAATTGATCTGATCTTCAAGATCGCCGCCGTGGGCATCATCATCTCCATTCTCAACCAGGTGCTGGTGCGCTCCGGCCGGGAGGAGCAGGCCACCATGACCACCCTGGCGGGGCTGGTGGTGGTGCTGATGCTGGTGGTGGAGAAAATCGCGGACCTGTTCCAGCTGGTGAAGGAGCTGTTTCACTTCTGATGGAAGCCCCGCTGAAGCTTTCGGCCCTGGCCCTGGCGGCGGCCCTGCTCTGCCTGGGGCTGAAAAAGCAGAGCCCGGAGCTGGCCCTGGCCCTGAGCCTCTGCGCCCTGGCCCTGGGGGCGGGGCTGATCCTCCAGGCGGTGAAGCCCATTCTGAACCTGGCCCAGAGCCTGGCCCGGCGGGCGGAGCTGGAGGGCAGTCTGACGGCCCCCCTGTGGAAGTGCATGGGCTTAGGGCTGCTGACGGAGCTCAGCGCCTCCGTCTGCGCCGACGCCGGGCAGAACGCCCTGGCAAAGCTGGTGGAGCTGGGGGGCGGCATCCTCTGCCTGGCCGCCAGCCTCCCCCTGCTGCAGGCGGTGCTGGCCCTCATCACGGAGCTGTAAATAAGGAATAAGGAATAAGTAACAAGTAACAAGTAATAAGTAATAAGTAATAAGTAAGATGCGAGGTTTTGTGCGTCTTTGCCTGATTGTTTGCGTGCTTCCGCTGCTGCTTTCTTTGCTGCTTCTGCCGGTTTCCGCCGCGGAGCCGGATTTATCGGGGTATGTGGAGCCGGAGGCGGGGCTGGAGGAAGCCGTGCTGGAGAAAATCGGCCCCTACGACGGGGCGGTGGAGGGCGTGGGGCTCCGGATGCTGGAGCTGCTGCGGAACACCCTGGGGCGGCTCCCCGCGCTGGGGCTGCGGGAGGGACTGGGGACCCTGGGGACCGTCCTGGGGGCGGCCCTGTTCTGCGCCCTGCTGGAGCAGGGGGGCCGGGGCGGGGCGCTGGCGCCCCTGGCGGGGGGCCTTTGTATCACGGCGGCCTGCGTGGGGCCCTTCGGCTCCATGCTTGCCCTGGGGGTGGAGACCATCCGGGACATGCAGCGCTACATGAGCCTGCTGCTGCCGGGGATCTCCGCCCTGCTGGCGGCCTCCGGGGGCCTCTCCGCCGCCTCCCTCACGGGGCTGGGGATCCTGCTGCTGAACGGCCTGCTGGCCCTGGTCTCGGGGCTGCTGGTGCCCCTGCTCAAGCTCTTTCTGCTGCTGGCGGCGGCGGAGTCGGCCCTGGGCCTGTCCCAGCTGGAGAAGCTGCGGGACTTCGTCAAGTGGCTGCTGGTGACTGCGGTGAAGGGCCTCATGTGGGGCTACTCCGCCGCCCTGAGCCTCACGGGGCTGATCTCCGCCGCGGTGGACGGGCAGAAGCTCCGGGCCCTGCGCTCCGTCATCGCGGGGATGGTGCCGGTGGTGGGGAATCTGGTCTCCGAGGCCTCGGCCTCCCTCCTCAGCGCCGCGGCGGTGCTGAAAACCGGGGCCGGGCTCTACGGGATGCTGGCGGTCTTCGGCATCTTTCTGGAGCCCTTCGTCCGCATCGGCCTGCAATTTCTGCTGCTGAAGCTGGGGGCGGCCCTCTGCGGCCTCTTCGGCAAGGGCAGCCAGAGCGGCCTGGTGGACAGGCTGAGCCAGGCCATGGGCCTGGTGCTGGCGCTGACGGGCCTGGCCTGCCTGTTCAGTCTGATGATCCTTGTACTCTGTATCCGGACGGTGAACCCATGACTGCCATCAAGCAATATCTTCTGCGACTGGTCCTCTGCGGCTTTCTCACGGCCCTGGCCTCGGCCCTGCTGAAGGACAAAAAGGGGGCCAGAGCCCTGGCCCTCTGCGGGGGCTGTCTGATGATCCTCGCCTCCCTCCGGCCCCTGCTGCGGGTGGAGCTCAGCCGCCTGCCGGATCTCAGCACCGGGCTGAGCAGCAGCCAGCGGCAGGAGGAGGCCCGGCGGAAGAACGAGCAGCTTTTGAAGGGACTGGTGGAGGAGCAGTGCGCCCGTTGGATCGAGGCCCGGGCCGGGGAGCTGGGCATGGAGCTGCGCTGCCGGGTCAGCGCCCGGGAGGCGGAGGCCGGGAGCTTCGTGCCCGAGGCGGCGGTATTGAAGGGACGCTGGACGGCGGAGCAGCGGCGGCGGCTCTCGGAGCTGCTGGCGGCGGAGCTGGAGATTCCGCCCCGGCGGCAGAGCTGGGAGGGCGGATGAAGGAGGCTCTGGCGTATTTCAACAAGCTCCCGGCCCTGCTGGAGCGATATCGCTATCCGCTGCTGATTCTCCTGGCGGGGCTGGCCCTGCTGCTGATCCCCGGGGGCCGGGGCGGGGAGAGCAGCCCGGAGACGAGCCCTCCCGCAGCGGAGCCCGCCCAGGAGGACTGGGGCCGGGCCTACTGCGCCGCCATGGAGAAGGAGCTGGAGGCGGCCCTGAGCCAGATGGAGGGGGCGGGGCAGGTCCGGGTGCTGCTGAGCCTGAAAACCGGCCCGGCGGCCCGGTATCAGACGGATGTAAACCGTTCCTCCTCCACGGAGGAGGGCCGGAGCAGCGAGAGTCTGGAGGAAAAGACCGTCATGCTGGAGCGGGGCGGCGCATACAATGAACCAGCCGTTGTGAGCACGGCTTATCCGGTCTTCCGGGGGGCGCTGATCCTGGCCCAGGGGGCGGGGGACCCGGAGGTTCGCCTCCGGCTTTCCGCCGCCGCGGCGGCCCTGCTGGGACTGGGAGCCGATCAGATCACGGTCGTGAAAATGAAGTAAAGGAGAAGGTATATGAAAGCCTGGAAACGAAACGCCATTGCAGCGGCCGTTCTGGTCCTGGTCTGCGGCGGCATCTATCTGAACTGGCGCTACGAGGAGGCCGGAACGGTGGATCTGGTCTCCACGCTGAATCAGGAGAAGGTCCTCAACGACGCCCTGCTGGTGATGGCCCCCTCGGAGGACAGCCTGGAGGCCCTGGCAAAGCAGCCGGCCCAGGAGGAGAGCGCGGAGCAGACCTTCGCCCGGCTGCGGCTGAGCCGCCAGCAGAGCCGGGACAGCGCGGTGCGCCTTTTGCAGGAGACCATCTCCTACGCCGGGGAGGACGAGGACGTCAGCGCCAGCAGCCTGCAGCTGGACGCCATCGTGAAGCTGTCCCTGGCGGAGGCCAACGTGGAGAGCGTGGTGATCTCCAAGGGCTACGCCGACTGCGTGGCCTATATGACCGAGGAGGGCATCGACCTGGCCGTGGCCGCCAAGGGGCTCAGCGAGGCGGACGTGGCCCTGCTGTCGGACATTGTGCTGAGCCAGACGGACTACGAGCTCTCCCAGCTGCGCATCATCGAGGTGAATCCGGACTGATCCTGGCTTCCGGGAAAAAATGTAATCCGGGAATCCGGCAAAAAATCTCTTGTGTTTTCCGTAATTTGTGGTACAATGAGTAAAAAGCAGCGATACGCGCTACAAAGGAGGAAACATCCATGGCAGAAAACAAGGATTACATGACCCGGGAGCTGGAAAACGGCAGCGTGAGCATCAGTGAGGAGGTCATCACCACCATCGCCCTGGCCGCTGTGCGGGACGTGGAGGGGGTCGTCAGCGTCCACGACAAGAAGGGCATCCGCGTCACCCTGGGCGAGGAGGCTGTGGAGCTGGAATGCGGCCTGGTGGTGCTCTACGGCCACTCCGTGGTGGAGATCGCCAAGAACGTGCAGAACGCCGTGGCCAACGCCGTGGAGTCCATGACCGGTCTGAAGGTCACGGCGGTGGACGTCAACGTCACCGGCATCTCCATGGGGAAGCTGGGATGAACGGAGCGCCGCGTATGACCAGATCCACAGCCAGAGAAATCGCCGTCCACCTGATCTACGCCGTGCAGTGCAGCGGCGAGGACCTGCAGACGGTGCTGCAGACCCGCTTCGAGCAGACCTACTACAGCCTGCTCTCCGGGGAGAATGAGGTCTACTCCGAGCGCCCCAGGGGCAAGCAGAAGGAATACATCCAAAGCGTGGTCACCGGCGTCTGCGGGCGGCAGGAGGAGTTGGACGGCCTCATTGCCCGCTACTCCATCGGCTGGAATCTCAGCCGCATCTCCCGGCTGGCCCGGGCGGTGATGGAGCTTGCCATCTACGAGGCCCTCTACGTGGAGGACGTGCCCGTGAACGTGGCCATCAACGAGGCGGTGAAGCTGGCCCAGAAGTATGAGGAGCCGGAGACCGTCTCCTTCGTCAACGGGGTGCTGGGAAGCTTCTCCCGGGATCAGAGGCCGGAAGCATGATCTTTCTCGGCTTCGACACCAGCAACTATACGACCTCCGTCGCCGCCTTTGACGGCATGGCGGGGGAGAACCTTTCCCGGCTGCTGCCGGTGAAGGCGGGAGAATTGGGTCTTCGCCAATCGGAGGCCCTGTTTTCTCATGTCAAGCGCCTGCCGGAGCTCTCCGACAGGCTCTTTGCCCATCTGGAACCGGCCTCCGTGGCCGCCGTGGGGGTGAGCACCCGGCCCAGAGCCGTGGAGGGCTCCTATATGCCCTGTTTTCTGGCGGGGGAGTCCCAGGCCAGGGTCCTGGCCTCGGCCCTCCACGTCCCCCTGTATGAGTTTTCCCACCAGCAGGGGCACATCGCCGCGGTGCTCTGGTCCGCGGGGCGGCTGGAGCTGCTGGGCTCCGACTTTTTGGCCTGGCACCTCTCCGGGGGCACCACGGAGCTGCTGCTGGTCCACAGCACAAAAGCGGGGGAGATCGCCTGCGAAAAGCTGGGCGGCACCACGGACATCTCCGCGGGCCAGCTGATCGACCGCACGGGGCAGCTGCTTCAGATGGATTTTCCCGCAGGAAAAGCGATAGACGCTGCCGCTGCCGGGATTGAAGGCTCTGAATACTTCCGTGTGAAGGTGAAGGGCTGCGAATTCTCCTTATCCGGGGTCCAGAACCAGGTGCAGGACTACCGCTCCAAGGGGGCCTCTGAGGCCGAAACCGCCTGGTTCGCCCTGCGCTCCGTGGCGGAGGCCGTGAAGAAGGCCACCCGAAACGCCCAAAAGGAATACCCCCTGCCCGTCCTCTTCTCCGGTGGCGTGGCCTCCAACTCCATGCTCCGCCGGATGCTCCCCGACGCCATCTTCGGCGCGCCCCAATATTCCACCGACAACGCCATGGGCGTCGCAATCCTGTGCAGCCTCAAATATAGCCATACAGCGGGAAATTGAATTGAAAATGAAAAATTGAAAACTGAAAATTGATGTATCGTGCAAATTGCCATTTGAACGATGAAAAAGAATTTGAAGGCGGCTGCAATCACATTCTTTATAGTTTCCCAAATGGCAATTTGGGAAACACCTCCATTTTCAACTTTCAACTTTCAATTCTCAACGATTCATACTTATTGAGTATTATAATGTTCGATACGAATATATTATCCGTCACCCAACTGAACAATCTGATCAAAGCGGCCTTTGACCATGTGCCCGCCCTGCAGAACGTCTGCGTCCGGGGCGAGATCAGCAACTACAAGCTCTACCCCTCGGGGCACCACTACTTTACCCTGAAGGACCCGGAGGGCTCGTTGAAGTGCGTCCTGTTCAAGGGCAGCGCCTACGGCCTGCGCTTCAAGCCCCAGAACGGCATGTCCGTGCTGGCGGTGGGCCGGGTCACGGTCTATCCCCGGGACGGGGCCTATCAGCTCTACTGCAGCCGTCTGATCCCGGACGGGGCCGGGGACCTGCAAATGGCCTTTGAGCAGATGAAGGAGCGGCTTTGGAAGGAGGGGCTCTTCGACGAAGCCCACAAAAAGCCCCTGCCGAGCTTTCCCCACCGCATCGGCATCGTCACCTCCCCCGCCGGGGCCGCGGTCCACGACATGCTGCGGATTCTGGGCAAGCGCTACCCGCTGAGCAAGGTCATCCTCCTGCCCGTCCGGGTCCAGGGGGAGCAGGCCGCTGGGGAGATCGCCCGGGCCATCGCCTACGCCAACCGGGAGCGGCTCTGCGAGCTGCTGATCGTGGGCCGGGGCGGGGGCTCCATGGAGGATCTCTGGGCCTTCAACGAGGAGGCCGTGGCCCGGGCCGTCTACGCCTCGGAGATCCCGGTGATCTCCGCCGTGGGCCACGAGCCCGACGTTACGATCTCGGATTTTGTCGCGGATCTCCGGGCCGCCACCCCCTCCAACGCGGCGGAGCTGGCCGTGCCGGATCAGACGGAGCTCAGAGCCCAGCTCGAGGCACTGAGAAAGCAGCTGGCCGCCGCCCTGCAGCGGCAGGCCCAGAACGCCCGCCGCCGCCTGGAGAGCCTGGAGAGCCGCCCGGTGCTGCGGGATCCCGGGCAGATGCTCCGGGACCGCCGTCTGCGGCTGGATCAGGCCGCGGAGGCCCTGCTGCGGAGCCAAAGCGCCCTGCTTCAGACCGGGCGGGCCCGGCTGGCGGAGAACGCCGCCGCCCTGGACGCCATGAGCCCCCTGAAGGTCCTGGCCCGGGGCTACGCCGTGGTTTCCGATGATAGCGGAAAAATGATTACGCAGGCCCGTGATACGCGCCAGGGCCAAACCGTACGAATCACCTTCCGGGACGACAGCGTTTCCGCGCAGATCACGGAAGCGTAAATCGGGATTTGGCGCGTTCTCGTAAACGCCCTGTAGCGGCGCACACCAGTGCGCCATGCGACCGGGTTCCGGTGGCGCACTGGTGTGCGCCGCTACACGAGTGTTTCGCCAAATCCGAATTTGTCCAACCAAAGGAGGAGCTTATGCCAAAATCGAAATCGAAAACCTTTGAGGAAAATCTCACCCGGCTGGAGGAGATTGTCAAGCTCCTGGAAGACGGCTCCGTGCCCCTGGAGGAGTCCATGAAGCTCTTCCAGGAGGGCAGCGCTCTGGCCGCCTCCTGCGGCAAGCTGCTGGACCAGGCGGAGCTGGAGATTGTGAAGCTGACCAAGGCCCCCGAGGGGGGCTTACAGGAGGTGCCCTTTGCCGATGAAAGCGCTACTTGAGACCTGGGCGGCCTCCAACGCCCGCTTTGAAACGCTGCTGGAGGGTCTGTACGCGGACCACGGCGAGCCCCAGAGCCGCCTGTTCGAGGCCATGTCCTACAGTCTGAACGCCGGGGGCAAGCGCCTGCGGCCCTTCCTGGTCTACCAGTTCTGCCGCTCCTGCGGGGGCAGGGAGGAGGACGCGGACCAAGCCGCCCTGGCGGTGGAGATGATCCACACCTACAGTCTGATCCACGACGATCTGCCCGCCATGGACAACGACGACTACCGCCGGGGCAAGCTCACCAACCACAGGGTCTACGGGGAGGCCACGGCGATCCTGGCCGGGGACGGCCTGCTCACCGACGCCTTCCGGGTGCTCAGCGAGGCCCCTCTGCCCCCGGAGCGGAGGGCCGCCGCCGTGGCCTGCCTGGCGAAAAACGCCGGGCCCTGGGGCATGGTGGGAGGCCAGGTGCTGGATATGCTCTCGGAGGAGCGGAAGCTCACCGAGGAGGAGGTCCGGGCCATCCAAAGCCGGAAAACCGGCTGCCTCATCAAGGCCGCCTGCTGCCTGGGCGTGATCTGCGGCGGAGGCGGCGAAGCGCAGCTGAAAGCCGCCGAGGCCTACGCCGACCGGGTGGGCCTGGCCTTCCAGATCCGGGACGACGTGCTGGACGTGACAGGCGACGCCGCCAAGCTGGGCAAGGCCGTGGGTGTGGACGAAAAAAAGAACACCTTCGTCCGGCTCTGGGGCCTGGAACGCTGCGGGGCGCTGATTGAGCAGGAAACCAAAACGGCAATCAATGCACTTTTTGTATTGCAGGAACCCGGAATTCTGGCGGATTTGGCCCGGTATCTGGCCAATCGGGACCACTAAAATTAGACAAAATCCATATTTTGTGCAAAAATGGCGCGAAATATGGATTTTCGTCTTGTATAATTATTTGGAATATGCTATAATTTGCATGGTGGTGCTGTATCCTAGTCGGAACCGACGATTACCAGGAAGGGCCTAAAAATCCTTTGAAGGGCATATCGGTGAAGTCCCTGGTGCCTGCTTGTTTCGCCCAGATTCGGGTGGGTGCTGGGGGTTAAGGTTTCCGGGCGGCCATCAATGGCATGATGGTTACGACCCGGTTACCGTGGAGACCTGTTTTCGTGCGGCCGCCGCACAAGCCCGTGGACAAGGACGGCGTACGGGACAGGAGATGAACCTGCATTGCGGTGCGGATAGCGTGCTGTGTGCAGTGTAGCCTGCCTTGCGTGGATACGATGGGGAAAGAGGAGCTAAGCGCACTTACCTGTGGCCACAGGCAAAGACGATATTCTCTGGAAACCGTATCTGCAAAAGAGGCTAAGAGTCGACGGCATCCGGGGTGGAAAACACCTAGGCAGTCAAACGGGTATCCGGTGGATTACAGTGCGGACTCAGTGGCAATCGGGTACTGTGCACAGGTAACGGCACAGTGCAGACATGAAAAGGGAACTGCCCGTTCCGGCGACGGCGGGTTGTCTGCGGGGAAATCCAACCCGACCTAAGCCGCAAGATTTACACCGGATATCACCACCATTTTTATTTGAAAAAGACAGAGGTTTGCAAGCTTGAAGCTGAAACAAGAACGGTCAGAAAAGCCTGACCCGAAACAACGAAAACCACATACCGGCGGCAGATCCGCGTCCCGTGTCCGGTGGCTCATCACCATCTTCCTCATGGCTCTGACGATCTCCGCCGTGTTCTCCTTTTTTTCCCAGGAGCTTTTGAGCAAGGCCTCGCTCTTCGGCGCCTTCGTGGTGCTGCTGGCAATCATCGCCCTGGGCATTCTCTTTGATCTGCTGGGGGTGGCCGTCACCGCCGCCGAGGAGAAGCCCTTCCACTCCATGGCCTCCCGCAAGGTGCCCGGAGGGGCGGAGGGGATCTGGCTGCTGCGCAACGCCAGCAAGGTCAGCTCCATCTGCTGCGACGTGGTGGGGGACATCTGCGGCATCATCTCCGGCACCGCCGCCGCGGTGGTGGCCCTGGAGGCCTGGAACGGGATGCAGTCCGTCTCCCAGCGGCTGGTGCAGCTGGTGCTCTCCGCCCTGGTGGCGGCCCTGACCATCCTGGGGAAGGCCTTCTGCAAGCAGATCGCCATCGACAATTCCACAACCATCGTACATGCCGCCGCCCGGGTCATCTGGCGCTGGAAGCGGCTGTTCGGAACACTCCCTAAAACAAAGAAATGAACCAGGATTATCAATTTCCCACCGGCCCGGAGCTCCGGGAGATGGACGAGGCGCAGCTCAAGGCGCTCTGCCAGAGGCTGCGGGCCTTTTTGGTGGACAGCGTCTCCCGCACCGGGGGCCATCTGGCCTCCAACCTGGGTGTGGTGGAGCTGACCGTCGCCATTCACCGGGTATTCGATACCTCCCGGGACCGCTTGGTTTTTGACGTGGGCCACCAGTCCTACGTCCACAAGCTGCTCACCGGACGGGCCGGGCAGTTTTCCACCCTGCGCCAGCTGGACGGGCTGGCGGGCTTTCCCAAGCCCTCGGAGAGCGTCCACGACGCCTTTATCGCCGGGCACGCCTCCAATTCCGTCTCCGTGGCCCTGGGTATGGCCCGGGCCCGGAGCCTCATGGGGGAGGACTACAGCGTCATCGCCCTGATGGGAGACGGCGCCCTCTCCGGCGGCCTGGCCTATGAGGGCCTCAACGACGCGGGCAACAGCCGGGAGCCGTTGATCGTCATTCTCAACGACAACGGCATGTCCATCAAGCCCAACGTGGGGGCGATGGCCAAGCATCTCTCCAATATCCGCACCAAGCCCAGCTATTACCGGGTCAAGAAGGCCTGGCGGGGCGTCACCCGGGGCAGCGCCCCGGGGCGGCTGCTCTACCGGGGCGTTCACCGCTTCAAGGAGGGGCTGAAGAAGCATCTGATCTCCTCCAACATGTTCCACGAGATGGGCTTTGAGTACTTCGGCCCCGTGGACGGCCACGATCTGAGCAAGCTGATCTGGCTGCTGGGGGAGGCCCGGGACATGAAGAAGCCCGTGATCCTCCATGTGAAAACCGTCAAGGGCAAGGGCTATCCCCCCGCGGAGCAGAACCCCGACCTCTTCCACGGCATCGGTCCCTTCGACCCCAAAACCGGCAAGCCCCTGGGCGGGGGGAAGCTCAGCTTCTCCGACACCTTCGGCAGCACCCTCATGGAGCTGGGGAAGGATCCCCGGATCTGCGCCATCACCGCTGCCATGCAAAACGGCACCGGCCTGGACGCCTTCGCCGCCGCCTATCCCGAGCGCTTCGGGGACGCGGGCATCGCGGAGGGCCACTCGGTGGCCATGGCCGCGGGCCTGGCCAAGCAGGGGATGATCCCCGTGGTGCCCATCTACTCCACCTTTTTGCAGCGCTCCTTCGACATGTTGATCCACGACGTGGCCCTGCTGGGGCTCCACGTGGTCTTTGCGGTGGACCGGGCGGGGCTGGTGGGGGCCGACGGCGAGACCCACCACGGGGTTTTCGACCTGGGCTATCTGCGGCTGGTGCCGGGGATGCAGATCCTCTGCCCCGCCTCCCGGGATGAGCTGGCCCTGCTGCTGAAGCAGGCGGTCTACGAGCTCAAGGGCCCCGTGGCGGTGCGCTATCCCCGGGGCGGGGACGGCCGCTACACCGGCCTGTCCGATACCCCCGTGCTGCGGCAGGGAAGCGATATCACCCTCTGCGGCTACGGCGTTATGATCAACAATCTCCTGGACGCGGCGGATCTGCTGGCGGCCCGGGGGGTGGAGGCCGAGGTGGTGAAGCTCACCCGCCTGGCCCCCCTGGAGACCGCCTATCGGGCCTCCGCCCAGAAGACCGGCGCCCTGCTCATGGCGGAGGAGGTTCTGACCCACGGGGGCGTCTATGAACAGATCGCGGCGGACCCCGCCCTGGCGGGAGTGCGCAAGCGCGGCCTGGATCTGGGAGAGGGCTTTGTGCAGCACGGCACGGTGCCGGAGCTGCTGCGGCGGGCCGGGCTGGATGCGGAGCACATCGCCGGGGCCGCCCTGGAGCTGCTGGGCTCCTGAGCCAGGCGAGACAGTCCCGGGCCCAGGCGCCGCCTGTCCGCCCATGGGCACAATACTTGGAGGCTTCATGAAACAAAAAGAACGCCTGGACGTTTATCTGACCAATCATCTCTACGCCGAGACCCGTTCCAAGGCCCAGGCCCTGATTATGGCGGGGCTGGTCTACGTGGACGGGCAGAAGGTGGACAAGCCCGGCTTCTCCCTGGAGGAGCGCCAGAGCGTGGAGGTCCGGGGGGCCGCCTGCCCCTACGTGAGCCGGGGCGGCCTCAAGCTGGAAAAGGCCCTGCGAGACTTCGGCGTGGACCCCACGGGCTTCGTCTGCTCCGACTCCGGAGCCTCCACCGGGGGCTTCACCGACTGCCTGCTGCAGCAGGGGGCCAAAAAGGTCTTCGCCATCGACGTGGGCTACGGCCAGCTGGCCTGGAAGATCCGCAGCGATCCCCGGGTGGTGGTGATGGAGCGCACCAATATCCGCGGCGTCACCCCGGAGCAGCTGGGGGAGCCCCTGGATCTGTCGGTGGTGGACGTGTCCTTTATCTCTCTGAAGCTGGTGCTGCCGGTGATCTGGCAGCTGCTGAAGCCCGATGGGCAGGTGCTCTGCCTCATCAAGCCCCAGTTCGAGGCCGGAAAGGACAAGGTGGGCAAAAAGGGCGTCGTCCGGGATCCGGCGGTTCACCGGGAGGTCCTGGAGCGCTTCCTGGAAACTGCAAGGGAGATCGGCTTTCACGTGAAAAATCTGACCTTTTCCCCCGTCAAGGGCCCCGAGGGCAACATCGAATTTCTGGGGCATCTCAGCAAGGCCCCCGTCGAGCTCCCCTTCGAGGCCGACCCCGCCGCCATTGTGGAAGCGGCCCACGAAGCGCTGGATAATTGAAAATTGAGAATTATCTTATTACTTATTACTTGTAAGGACTTGTTGTATGAAACGTGTTGTAATGACCCCTAACCCTTACCGGGATCGGGATTTCAGCTGCGTGCGGGAGGCCCAGCGGGTGCTGGAGCAGGCCGGGGTGGAGGTCAAAATCTGCCTGGCCTTCGACGTGGACCCCGCATTTCCGCTGCCGAGGGACGTGGTGCTCACGGATCTGAACGAGGGTATGAAAAGCGCGGAGGCGCTGATCTGCTTCGGCGGCGACGGCACCATCCTCCACAGCTCCAAGCTGGCGATGCGCCGGGGCATCCCTATTCTTGGGGTGAACATCGGCACCGTGGGCTTTATGGCGGAGCTGGAATCCGGGGAGATGGAGCTGCTGGCCCGGCTGGCGGACGACGACTTTACCCTGGACGAGCGCATGACCATCTACGTGCGCCTGGTCCACGAGGGCCGGGTGGTCTATCGGGACACCGCCCTCAACGACGCGGTGATCACCAAGGGGGCCGTGGCCCGGGTGATCCAGACCTCCGTATTCCTGGACGGGGTGGAGGCCATGAACTTCTCCGGCGACGGCCTCATCGCCGCCACGCCCACGGGCTCCACGGCCTATTCCATGTCCGCCGGGGGGCCCATCGTGGAGCCCCAGGCCGACAACATCATTCTCACCCCCATCTGCGCCCACAATCTTCAGCCCCGCAGCCTCATCGCCTCCCCCCAGCGCAGGGTGGAGATCCAGGTGGGCCGCATCAACCGCCGCAACGCCTTTCTCTCCGTGGACGGGGGCAAGGCCATGCGGGTCTATACCGGTGACCGCATCCTGCTGGAAATGGGCAACCAGAAAACCAAGCTCTTGAAATTAAAGAACACCACGTTCTTTGATATAGTGAAGTCGAAACTCAACCAGTGACTAAAATGGAGAGAAATCTATGAAATCCCAAAGACAAACCAAAATTCTTGAAATCATTGCCTCCAAGGACATTGAGACCCAGGAGCAGCTGCTGGAGGAGCTGAAGAAGGCAGGCTTCCGCAGCACCCAGGCCACCATTTCCCGCGACATCAAGGAGCTGCGCATTCTCAAGGATCTGACCGCCATGGGGACCTACCGGTATTCCATCGGCACCAAGGAGACCGCCGGCGCCTTCTCCAGCAGACTCAACACCATCTTCAAGGAGAGCGTCATCAGCTACGACTATGCCCAGAACATCGTGGTGGTCAAGACCCTGCCCACCCTGGCTCCCGCCGCCGGCCGGGCCATCGACGCCATGAACATGTCCGTGGTCGTGGGTACCCTGGCCGGTGACGACACCCTGCTGATCATCATGCGGGACGTCCAGTCCGCCATCGGCTTCTGCATCGAGATTAAGAAGCTGCTGGATTAAAGCAACAGGCAACAGGCAACAGGCAACTGGGAAACGGAGGTGGGCTTGATGCTCACGCTTCTGCACATCGAAAACATCGCTGTCGTCGAGTCCGCGGACATCTCCTTCGACCGGGGCTTCAACGTGCTCACCGGCGAGACCGGCGCGGGCAAATCCATCATCATCGACGCCATCTCCGCCATTCTGGGGGAGCGGGCCTATCGGGAGCTGATCCGCACCGGCACGGAGAAGGCCTTCGTCTCCGCCGTCTTCGACGGGGTGCCGGAGCTGCCCTGGTTTGAGACCTACGGCGTGCCCTTCGAGGAGGAGCTGCTGATCCAGCGTGAAATCTTCCTGGACGGAAAAAATCTCTGCAGGGTCAACGGCCGGGGCGTCACCGTGAGCCAGCTCAAGGCCCTGGGCCGCAGCCTCATCACCATCCACGGCCAGCACGATTCCCAGCAGCTCTTCGACGAGCAGACCCACCTGGGACTGCTGGACGCCTTTGCCGCCGACGGGGAGCAGCTTTCCGTCTACGCCGCCGCCTGGGAGCGGGTCCGGGCCTGCCGGGACGAGCTGGAGCGCCTGTCCATGGACGAGAGCGAAAAGGCCCGCCGCCAGGAGATGCTGCAGTTTCAGATCAAGGAGCTGGAGCGGGCCAGGCTGCAGCCCGGGGAGGACGAGGCCCTGGAGCAGCGGCAGAAGCTGCTGATGAACGGAGAAAAGCTCTCCGCCGCTCTCAGCGAGGCGGTGACGGCCCTCTTCGGCGACGAGGACAGCCGGGGCAGCGCCGAGCTGCTGGACGAAGCTCTGGGGGCCCTGGGCGGGGCCCTGCGCTATGACGAGGCCCTGCGGGGCCCCCACGACCGGCTGCGGGAGCTCTCCTTTGCCCTGGCGGACGCCGGGGAGGAGCTTCGGGACTACCGGGACCGCCTGGGAGACAGCGAGGCGGAGCTGGACGAAATCGGAGCGCGGCTGGATCTGATCCACAGGCTGAAGCGGAAGTACGGAGCCAGCTGCGCCGAGATGCTGGACTATCTGGCCAGGGCCAGAACGGAGCTGGACGACATCATCTTTGCCGACGAGAAGATCAGGCAGGCCAAAAAGGCCCTGGAGGCGGCGGAGAACGCGGCCCTGGTCCTGGCCCGGGAGCTCCACGCCCTGCGCGCCGAGGCGGCGGCGGAGCTGGAGCGGCGGGTCTGCCGGGAGCTGGCGGAGCTGAATATGCCCGGGGTCCGCTTTGTCTGCCAGTTCCAGGAAACGCCCCTGGGCCCCGAGGGAATCGACGGCCTGCGCTTTCTCATGAGCGCCAACGCCGGCGAGGCGGTGAAGCCCCTGGCCCGGGTGGCCTCGGGAGGCGAGCTGGCCCGGATCATGCTGGCCATGAAGAACGTCATGGCCGCCCAGGATCAGATCGCCACCATGATTTTTGACGAGGTGGACGCCGGGGTTTCCGGCCGGGCCGCCCAGAAGGTGGCGGAGAAGCTCCGCTCCGTGGCCCGGGGCCGTCAGGTCCTCTGCGTCACCCATCTGCCCCAGATCGCTGCCCTGGCGGAGCATCATCTGCTGATCTCCAAATCCCAGCGGCAGGGGAGAACCTATACCCAGGTGGACGCCCTGGACCGGGGCGGCCGGATCGAGGAGCTGGCCCGCCTCATCGGCGGCGCTCAGATCACCGAAACCACACTGAAAAGCGCGGAGGAAATGCTTGTATTATAATAGGGATCAGGGATCAAGGATCAGGGATCAAGGTGAGAAAAGAGCAGAGGGATAAGAGAATGCCGGGTTCTGTACGGATGCAAAAGTGCAGAGGAAATGCTTTTTTAAGAGGGATCAAGGATCAAGGATCAGGGATCAGGGTGAGAAAAGAGCAGAGGGATAAGAGAATGCCGGATTCTGTTCGGATGCTTTTGCTTTTTGGAGTTGAACATGAGCAGTTTTGAGAAATTGACGTACTGGCAAAAGGCGCGATTGTTGACAAAAGAGGTTTATTTACTGACTGCTTCTTTTCCAAAAGAGGAACAGTTTGGATTGACTTCACAAATCCGAAGAGCAGTCGTATCAATCTCATCCAACATTGCAGAGGGATATGGACGGCAATACCGGGCTGATTATATTCATTTTCTGAATATTGCGCGCGGGTCCTGCTATGAGGTAGAATCCCAGTTGATATTGAGTGTGGATTTGGGATATATGAAAGAGGCAGAAGCGCAGAAAGCCAGAACGCTTTGCACCGAGATCGGCAGAATGCTGAACGCCGCAATCATATCCCTGCAAAAGAAATAAAGCGAGAAGGCATCCAAGATTGTTTTATGTACAGCAATCAGGCCTCCTTATTATGTTTTCTCTGAACTCTAATCTATATCCCCTATACCCTATCCCCTATACCCACCCTGATCCTTGATCCTTGATCCCTGATCCCTAAAAACGAAGGAGTATAATAAAGATGGAAATTTACGAAGAACTCAGGGCCCGGGGCCTTTTGGCCCAGGTGACCAACGAGGAACACATCCGGGACATGATTAACGCCGGCAAGGCCACCTTCTACATCGGCTTCGACTGCACCGCCGACAGCCTCACCGCCGGGCATTTCATGGCGCTGACTTTGATGAAGCGCCTGCAGCTGGCGGGGAACAAGCCCATCGCCCTCATCGGCGGCGGCACCACCATGATCGGCGACCCCTCCGGCCGGACCGACATGCGGAAGATGCTCACCAAGGAGGACATTCAGCACAACGCCGACTGCTTCAAAAAGCAGATGGAGCGCTTCATCGAGTTCGGGGAGGGCAAGGCCCGGATGGTGAACAACGCCGACTGGCTGCTGAATCTGAACTACGTGGAGCTGCTGCGGGAGGTGGGCGCCTGCTTCTCCGTGAACAATATGCTCCGGGCCGAGTGCTACAAGCAGCGCATGGAGAAGGGCCTGTCCTTCCTGGAATTCAACTATATGATCATGCAGTCCTACGACTTCTACCACCTGTACAAGAACTACGGCTGTAACATGCAGTTCGGCGGCGACGACCAGTGGTCCAACATGCTGGGCGGCACCGAGCTGATCCGCCGGAAGCTGGGCAAGGACGCCCACGCCATGA
>JAFXYD010000101.1 GCA_017541995.1 Oscillospiraceae bacterium | reverse complement strand
GGGCGATTGTTTGCTCCGCAAACCGGGCGGCCGATGACCGCCCCTACGGACGGGTGGTTAACGGCAGGCCTCTGCCTCGGGCGGGCGGCCAATGACCGCCCCTACGCCCGGCTTGCTGAGTAAAACCGATAACCAGAACCCCGATTTGCGCGGCGGACGATAAAGATTTTTTCCCGGAACAATTGAAAATCAGACCGCGAATATGGTATAATACCTCGTAAAGCTATCAATTGATTGGAGAACTCCATGGAAGAAAAATTAGCGCAGCTTGAGAATAAGTATGAGGAGCTCTGCGCCCGCTCGGAGCAGCCGGATTTTTACGCGGATCCCAAGCTGGCGGCCAAATATCTGAAGGAGCAGCGGGAGCTGGAGCCGGTGGTGACGGCCTTCCGCCGCTGGAGGCAGGCCAAGGCCGACATGGCGGAGGCGCTGGCCATGATGAGCGAGGAGCCCGAGATGAAGGACTTCCTCCAGGAGGAGTACCTGGCCGCCAAGCAGGACGCCGCCGATCTGGAGGATCAGCTGCGGCTTCTGCTGCTGCCCCGGGATCCCAACGACGGCAAAAACGTCATCGTGGAGATCCGCGGCGGCGTGGGGGGCGAGGAAAGCGCCCTCTTCGCCCACAGCCTCTTCCGCATGTACTCCATGTACGCCGCCTCCAAGGGCTGGCAGCTGGAGCTTTTGAACTACAACGAGACGGAGCTGGGGGGCGTCAAGGAGGCGGACTTCCTCATCAACGGGGACGGGGCCTTCTCCCGGATGAAGTTTGAGTCCGGGGTGCACCGGGTCCAGCGGGTGCCGGAGACGGAGTCCGGCGGCCGGATCCACACCTCCACCGCCACGGTGGCGGTGCTGCCCGAGATGGAGGCCGCGGAGGTGGACATCCGCCCCGAGGACATTGAGATGCAGGTCTACCGCAGCTCCGGCGCCGGCGGCCAGCACATCAACAAGACCTCCTCCGCCGTCCGGCTGATCCACAAGCCCACGGGCATCGTGGTGGCCTGCCAGGAGGAGCGCAGCCAGTTCCAGAACCGGGAAAAGGCCATGAACATGCTGGCCTCCAAGCTCTACGAGATGGAACAGGAGAAGCTGGACGCCGCGGTGTCCGGCGCCCGGAGGAGCCAGGTGGGCACGGGGATGCGGAACGAGAAGATCCGCACCTACAACTTCCCCCAGGACCGGGTCACAGACCACCGCATCGGCCTGACCCTCCACAACATCCAGGGCTTCATGGACGGCGACCTGGACACGATGATCGACGCTCTGACCAATGCGGCCCAGGCAGAAAAACTGCAGAGCGGCAGCTCTGCAGAATAAAGGAAACAATATGACAACGCAACTTCTTACCACATCTGAAAACGATTTGAAAACCGCTGCCGCCATTATAAAGAGGGGCGGCCTGGTGGGCATTCCCACGGAAACCGTCTACGGCCTGGGGGCCAACGGGCTGGACCCGGAGGCGGTCAAAAAAATCTTTGCGGCAAAGGGGCGGCCCCAGGACAATCCCCTGATCCTGCACATCCACGACGCCGGCCAGCTTCCCGACTTCTGCCGGGAAATGCCGGAGAGCGCCCTGCTGCTGGCGGAGCGCTTCTGGCCGGGGCCCCTCACCATGATCCTGCCGGTGAAGGAGCTCGTGCCCAAAACCACCACCGCCGGGCTGGACACCGTAGGCGTCCGCTGCCCCGACAACGACGCCACCCGGGAGATCATCCGGCTGGCGGGGGTTCCCATCGCGGCTCCCTCCGCCAACACCTCCGGCAAGCCCTCCACCACCACGGCGGCCCACGTCCTGCACGACATGGACGGAAAAATCGACGCCGTTGTGGACGGCGGCCCCTGCCGGGTGGGGGTGGAGTCCACCATCGTGGACCTGACAGGTCCCGCCCCCCGGCTGCTGCGGCCCGGCGGCATCGGCCCCGAGGCCCTGCGGGAGCTGCTGGGGGTGCTGATCATCGACCGGGCTGTCACCGGGGAAATCGCCGCGGACGCCGTGGTCCGGGCCCCGGGCATGAAATACAAGCACTACGCCCCGGCGGCGGAGGTGCTCATTGTGGAGGGCAGCCGCCAGGCCGCCGCCGCGTATATTCGCGCCCGCTTCGGAGCCGGGGACGCGGTGCTCTGCTTCTCTGAGGAGCTGCCCCTCTACGCGGATCTGAACCCCACCGCCTACGGGGCCGAGGCGGACCCCGCCTCCCTCTCCGCCGGACTTTTCGCCGCCCTGCGAAAGCTGGACGACGGCAAAATCAAGCGGATCTTCGCCCGCTGCCCCACCGGGGGCGGCGTCAACGTGGCCACCCGGAACCGGCTGCGAAAGTCGGCTGGCTTTCACATCGTCAACGCAGAGGACAATTGACCGTCGGGAATTGACAGTTGAACCGTTTTCAACCGCATGATAGTTACAGGAGGATTCGCAACATGAAAAAGCGCGTACTATCCCTGGCCCTGGTTTTGATTCTGATCTTTGGTCTGGCGGCCTGCGGCGGCCTGGAGCCCCTGCCCGAGGGCAGCATGCCCGGACAGGACGCGGCCCCGGAGAGCACCGAGGCGCCCGCCCCCGAGTATCAGCGTCCCCAGGGCGCCGACTCCGTGAAAACCCTGCTGGAAAAAAGCCTGGACTTTCTCCACAATGACTGCGATTACAGCAAAATCGCGGACGTCCACGACCAGCTGGCAAATATGGCGTTTCTTTTGATCATCACGGAATACGGAAGCAATTATGCCACCGAAACCGTCAGCGAGATCAGCTGGGAGCAGGCCCTGGAGCGGGCCAAGCTGCTCTTTTTGGACGCAGAGCGCCTGCGGGCCCAGGATCCGGCCCTGGCGGATAAGGTGATGGAATGGACCGGCGCCCAGGATCCCGCCGTGTTTGTGAATGGACTCGTCGAAGCAATTTGGGAGGACTTCCGCAGCGGCAAAATCAATGAAAGCAGTCCCGATTATGAACATCTGTCTCAGCTTCTCACGGACGCGGATAAGGGTGCGGACTATATCTGGACCCATTACCCCGAACTGTTCCAGGGGATAAAGGACTCCGGCGCGGTCATCGGCCTGGATGGCGCCCTGGACCGGATGCGGCGCATGGCCGACCTGCGGGAGGAATACGACGATCTGGCGCATTTCAAGAGCCTGGATCTGGAATATCGGCCGGAGAATTCCCAGCCCGGCCGCAACGGCAATCTCTACTGCTACGAAATGGGCTCTCTGATCGACGGCAACAGCACCTGGAGCATCGATATGCTCTACTATGTAGAAAATGAAGTCTACTACCTGATCGGTTTTGACTATGCAGTGGGCGGCGTCGGCGGATGAGCGGCTGCCGATTGCGCATTGACAGTTGACAGTACAGAAAACAGGAGGATCAGCAAGATGGCAAAACGGATTTTTTTCCTAAGCCTGATTTTGATTTTTGTCCTTGGCCTGACGGCCTGCGGCGGGATAGAGAACCCCGCCGGAACCCTGCCCCCGGAGGGGCTGATCCCCGGCGCCGGCACCGCCCCCGCAAGCACTGAGACCCCCGCTCCGGCCCTGCCCCAGCCCAAGGGCGCGGACTCCGTGAAGATCCTGCTGGGCCTCAGCCTGGACTATTTCCACAGCGGCAGCGACTACAGCAAGATCGAGGAATACCACGATCCCCTGGCCTATCTGGCCTACTTCATGATGGAGGATTTCTACGAGGACGAGGATCTGAGTCTGGCCCAGGCCATGGAAAAGGCCGCGCTGATCTACGGCAGCGCCGAGGCACTGGAGGCGAAGGACCCGGCCCTGGCGGCCATGATCCGGGACGAGATGGACGTGGAGGACCCCAACGAGGCCCTCTCCGAGTACATGAACGATCTGCGCGACGCCTTCCGCAGCGGAGAGATCACCGAAGACAACCCCAACTACGAAAAGCTCTCCGCTCTGCTGACCGACTGGGACAAGGGCGCGGACTATATCTTCGAGCACTACCCGGAGCTGCTGGCGGAAAAGCGGGAGCGGGGCGCTTGCTTCAGCCTGGAGGATGCCCTGGAGCAGCTGCGCCGCATGGCCCGGTTCGACGTCAACCAGAGCCGGGAAGGAGACGAGCGCTTCAAGGCGCTGCAATGCGAGTATCGCCCGGAAAATACCTACGTGGACGAGAGCGGCATTTGCTCCTATGACATGGGTTACGTGGTGGACGGCAGCGACGCCTGGTCCGTGGATATGCTCTACTACGTCAAAGACAACCTGTACTATCTGATCGGCTACGGCTTCGTGGTCGGCAGCACCGGCGGCTGACGGAATTGAGAATTGAGAATTGAAAATTTTATGTTTATCATTGGACTGACGGGTCCCTCGGGGGCCGGGAAAACCACGGCGCTGCGGGTGCTGGAGGAGATGGGCGGGCAGGTTTATGACTGCGACGCCGTCTACCACGAAATGCTCCGCTCCGACCCGGAGCTGCTGGGGCGGATCGAGGCCGCCTTCCCCGGCTCCGTGGTGAAGGGAGCGCTGGATCGGAAGGCCCTGGGGGCCAGGCTCTTCGCGGACCCGGCGGGTCTGCAGCGCCTCACCGACCTGACCCAGCCCCTGGTGGCGAAGCGGGTCCTGGAGGAGATCGCAAAATCGGAGGCCTCTGCCTCGGGCGGGCGGCCAATGGCCGCCCCTGCGGCGGCAGCCTCCCCCGCCTGTCATTCTGAGCGCAGCGAAGCGGAGCCGAAGAATCCGTATTCCCCGTCCCCAGCTGCCTGCTGCCCGTTGCCTGCTGCCTCGTTCTGTGGAAGCAGCTGTGGCGAGCAATGCTCGCCGCTACAGGCAGAATCGTCGCCCCTCCCGTCCTCTGTTCCCGATTCCCGATTCCCGGTTCCCTTCCGCTTCGCGGTCATCGACGCCATCGGCCTCTTTGAGAGCGGGCTGGGCGAGCGCTGCGACCTCACCGTGGCGGTGATTGCCGACCCGGAGACCCGGGTGAAGCGCCTCACCGCCCGGGACGGGGTCACGGAGGAATACGCCCGTGCCCGGATCGCCGCCCAGAAGGACGCGGACTGGTACGCCCGGCGGGCGGATCTCACCCTGGAAAACAACGGCAGCGAGGCGGCCTTTGAGGCCCGCTGCCGGGCCCTGTTCTCCCAGCGTCTGCGGGCCGCCGCGTCCCGCCCCGGCGGGGCAGGCCGGTTTTCTGAGCGCGAGACTTCCAATCAAAGCGAGGAGGAATCCCTATGAACAAGAAGCTTGGCACGCTTTCCCTGATCCTGGCGGCCCTGGCCCTCTGCGTCAGCCTGGTGACGCTGGGCCTGACCCTTCGGAAGAATGAAGCTCCGGCCCAGAACGCGGACCCAACCGGCAAAGGGGAGGTCCAGTACGTCCTGTACCTGGGAACCAACGACAAGGACAGCAACGCGCCGAAATTCTCCCCGGAGGAGGCCAAGGCGCAGGTGGACGCCGTGCTGACGGATTATTTCCAGGGCTTCACCATCCAGGAGGCCACCGGCGGCTGGGTGGGAGACAACGGCGCCGTCTACCATGAGTACACCCTCGTGATCTATCTCAGCGATACGGATCTGGACCAGGTCCACAGGGCGGCCGACGCCCTGATCCGGACCTTCAATCAGAGCTCCGTGCTGATTCAAAGCAATCTGACCCAGACAGAATTCTATTCCACAAAGAATCAATAAAAGGAGGAACCCCCAATGAGTGAACGAACCGACGAACTGAGAAAGGCCCTGCTGCGGGCCCCCAAGAACGGCTATGACCGCCTTCCCCCCGAGGAGCGGGCCGAGATGGAGCGCTACTGCAAGGGCTACATGAAATTCATGGACGCCGCCAAGACCGAGCGGGAGGCCGTGAGCTACACCGTGGAGAAGGCTGAGGAGGCCGGCTTTGTGCCCCTGATCCCCGGCATGAGCCTGACCCCCGGCATGAAGGTCTACCGCAACAACCGGGGCAAGAGCGTCATCTTCGCCGTCATCGGCAAGGAGCACATCGACAACGGCGCCCAGATCGTGGCGTCCCACATCGACTCTCCCCGCATGGACATCAAGCCCAATCCCCTCTATGAGGACGCCGGCATGGCCTATCTCAAGACCCACTACTACGGCGGCATCAAGAAGTACCAGTGGACCACCATTCCCCTGTCCATCCACGGCGTCGTGGCCAAGAAGGACGGCTCCGTCATCACCGTCCGGGTGGGCGACGAGCCCAACGACCCCTGCTTCATCGTCACGGACCTGCTGATCCACCTCTCCGCCGACCAGATGAAGAAGACCCTGGCCGAGGGCGTCACCGGCGAGGCCCTGAACATCCTCATCGGCTCCGAGCCCATTGCCGACGACGAGGGCGCCGACCGGGTCAAGCTGGCGGTGATGCAGCTGCTCAACGAGAAGTACGGCATCGTGGAGGAGGACTTCCTCTCCGCCGAGCTCACCATGGTCCCCGCCTCCCCCGCCCGGGAGATCGGCTTTGACCGCTCCCTCATCGGCGCCTACGGCCACGACGACCGGGTCTGCGCCTGGGCCTCCTTCGAGCCCCTGCTGGACATGGAAGCCCCCGAGCACACCGCCGTCTGCGTCCTGGCGGACAAGGAGGAGATCGGCTCCGTGGGCGTCTCCGGCATGCAGAGCCATTTCTTCGAGACCTTTATGGCGGATATCTGCGAGTGCCAGCAGGGCCAGCTGCGCCGCTGCCTGGAGCGCTCCTTCTGCCTGAGCTGCGACGTGTCCAACGCCTTCGATCCCATCTACGCCGAGACCTGCGACAAGCGCAACAACTCCCAGATCAACTACGGCATCGCCCTGTGCAAGTACACCGGCTCCCGGGGCAAGGGCGGCTGCTCTGACGCCTCCGGCGAGGTCATGGGCCGCATCCGCCGCCTCTTCGACGACAAGGGCGTCATCTGGCAGACCGCGGAGCTGGGCAAGGTGGACCAGGGCGGCGGCGGCACCGTGGCCGCCTACATGGCCAACCGCAACATCGACACCCTAGACGCCGGCGTGCCCGTGCTGAGCATGCACGCCCCCATGGAGGTCGTTTCCAAGCTGGACTGCTACATGACCATGAAGGGCATGAAGGCAGTCTATCATGACTAAAACCACGACCCAGAGGGAGACCGCTCCGGTCTCCCTCTGGGTCAAGCTGCAAACAGGGCTCCTGGCGGGGGTGCTGATCCTGCTGCTGGCCCTGGTGCTGATGATCGGCTCCGCCGCCGGGCGCATCGAGCAGAGCTTCCAGCTGGTGCAGCGGGATCTGGAGTCCCTGGAGATGGAGGAGATCAACCAGGCCGTGACGGCCCTCCGGGAGGCGGCGGATCGCCTGGCCGCCGTGGACGCGGAGGGTCTGAACCGGACCGCCCAGTCTCTGAAGGCCGCCGCCGACAGTCTGACCCGGGTGGACGTGGACACCCTCAACGGGGCCATCGCCTCCCTGCGGGAGGCCGCCGACACCCTGAAAAGTCTGGACATGGAGGCCCTGAACAACGTGGTCCAGTCCCTAAACAAAACCGTCGCCAGCCTGCAAAAGGTCAGCGATACCATTTCCGGGATTTTCCATTGAGGCTTCCCGGGGGCCGCGAATCGGGATTTGTCGCGTTCTTGCAAACGCCCTGTAGCGGCGCACACCGGTGCGCCACCGGAACCCGGTCTCATGGCGCACTGGTGTGCGCCGCTACACAACCGCCTCGACAAATCCCAAATTGCACCTGCGGCTGTGATTGACAAGCACAGGTAAATGTGCTATAATCACAGGTGGACTTTGATCCGCTTCTTGTGGAAATTGTCCAAGAGGCGCGATTCAGAAGCAGACTTGACTTCCTGCGCGGGGAGTCATAAATCAAAAGGAGGAATTATGCCAAACGCTTATTTCACCATTGACCGGCCTGCCAACGACGCCTTCCGGGGCTATCTGCCCGGGAGCAAGGAACGCGCGGAGCTGAAGGACGAGCTCGCCCGCCAGTCCGCCGAGGTGGTGAAGATTCCGCTGATCATCGGCGGCAAGGAAATCTTCACCGACAAGACCATCCGGGTCACCATGCCCCACGATCATCAGCACGTCATCGCCGAGTGCTGCATGGCCGGCGAAAAGGAGCTGACCATGGCGGTGGACGCCGCCCTGGCCGCCAAGCGGGCCTGGGAGGACATGCCCTGGGAGCACCGCTCCGCCATCTTCCTGAAGGCCGCCGATATGATCACCGGCCCCTACCGCAAGGTGCTCAACGCCTCCACCATGCTGGGCCAGTCCAAGACTGTGTTCCAGGCGGAGATCGACATTGCCGAGCTGGCGGACTTCCTGCGCTTCGGCGTCTGGTCCGCCCAGGAGATCTTCAAGGATCAGCCCGCCTCCATCCCCGGCATCTGGGACCGCCAGGACTACCGGGCCCTGGACGGCTTCATCTGCGCCATTACCCCCTTCAACTTCACCTCCATCGGCGGCAACCTGCCCATGGCCCCGGCCATTGTGGGCAACGTGGCGGTGTGGAAGCCCTCCCGCACGGCGGTGCTCTCCAACTACTACTTCATGAAGCTGCTGATGGACTGCGGCCTGCCCGCGGGCGTCATCAACTTCGTCCCCTGCGCCGGCAGCGATATGTCCAAGTACGTCATCGCCCGGAAGGAGCTGGCGGGCTTCCACTTCACCGGCTCCACCGAGGTCTTCCAGAGCGTGTGGAAGCAGATCGGCGAGAACATCGCCTCCTACCGCAACTATCCCCGCATCGTGGGTGAGACCGGCGGCAAGGACTTCATCTTTGCCCACAAGAGCGCCAAGATCCGGCCTCTGGCGGCGGCTCTGATCCGGGGCTCCTTCGAGTACCAGGGCCAGAAGTGCTCCGCCTGCTCCCGGGCCTTCGTGCCCCAGAGCATCTGGCCCGAGGTCCTGTCCACCATGAAGGAGATGATGAAGGAAGTCAAGATGGGCGACGTCCAGGACTTCGATACCTTCCTGGCCGCCGTCATCGACAAGGCCTCCTTCGACCGCTGCAAGGGCTACATTGACCGGGCCAAGGCCTGCCCCGACTGCGAGATCGTCATCGGCGGCAGCTGCGACGACTCCAAGGGCTGGTTCGTGGAGCCCACGGTGATCGTCTGCAGGAAGCCCGACTATGAGTCCATGGTCCAGGAGATCTTCGGGCCCATCCTCTCGGTTTACGTCTACCCCGACGAGGAGCTGGACGAGACGCTGAAGATCTGCGACGAGGCCTCTCCCTACGCCCTCACCGGCGCCATCTTCGCCCAGGACCGGGAGGCCATTGTGAAGATGGAGAAGGCCCTGCTCCACGCCGAGGGCAACTTCTACATCAACGACAAGTGCACCGGC
>JAFXYD010000100.1 GCA_017541995.1 Oscillospiraceae bacterium | reverse complement strand
CAAATCGTCCGCCTCTGGCGGACCGGGCGGCCAGTGACCGCCCCTACGGGCGTGGTGCAGAGGGGAGAGCTGGTACGTGTGGCGGGCGGCCAATGACCGCCCCTACGATGGATCGGCTGATGAAAGCCGATAACCAGAATCAGCTTTTGTGGGAGATTTCAGATGGGAAAAGCGGAAAAATCCTGGAGCGGGATGCGAAAATATCTCGAACGGGAGATGCTGGCGGAGGAGCTGAGGGGCCGAATCCGTTACCACTGCTCCACCGCCGCGGGCATGGATGGCTGCCGTTTCTTTGAACTCTATATGGACGGCGTCTGCGTCAAAAGCTTCTCCTGGGAGACGGTGAACAGCTGGTTTCTGTCCCAGGAGGGGCTCGGCCAGCCCCGCCCTATGAGCATTCCGGACTATTGGCAGGACTTCTGGCGGCGTCTGGAGCAGTGCCCCCTGGAGCAGCGAAGCGAATACACGGACGAAGAATTCTGCCGGGCCCTGGATTGCTACCGAAACAGCGATATTCAGCAGAGCATACATTCTTCCAACCCCATTGTCAAAATGTTCGCTCTGCTGGATCGGAGGATCGGCAAGCGAACGCTCGCGGGCTTGCAGAAGGAAATGCAACGCCAGCCGGAATGGCTGCGGAAGATTTACCGGCTGCGTTTGGAAGCAAAGGAGAACGGATTGCCACGGCCCTGAAGGGCCTCGCAATGACAAAATCGAAACATTGGCGCTCGTCGGCGGGCGCTCAATGAGCGCCCCTACGGCGTGATTCGACAGGCACGTAAGGAGAAACCAATGTTTTTGCCAATTTCTAAAAAGGATATGAAGCAGCGGGGCTGGGAGCAGTGCGACTTCGTGTACGTCATCGGGGACGCCTACGTGGACCATCCCTCCTTTGGGCACGCCATTATTTCCCGGGTGCTGGAGCACGCGGGCTACAAGGTGGGGATCATCTCTCAGCCCGACTGGAGGGACCCCGCCTCCATCGATATTCTGGGGCGGCCCCGGCTGGGCTTTCTGGTGATGGGGGGCAACATGGACTCCATGGTGAACCACTACTCCGTCTTCAAGCACCACCGGAAGACCGACGCCTACACCCCCGGCGGGGTCACGGGCAAGCGGCCCGACTACGCCACGGTGGTCTACTGCAATCTGATCCGCCAGCGCTACAAGGACCTGCCCATCATCATCGGGGGCATGGAGGCCAGCCTCCGCCGTCTGGCCCACTACGACTACTGGTCGGACAAAATGAAGCGCTCCATCCTCCTGGATTCCCAGGCGGACCTGCTGCTCTACGGCATGGGGGAGCGCTCCATCGTGGAGGTGGCGGACGCTCTGAATGCGGGGCTCTCCGCTCAAGATCTCTGCTTCATTGACGGCACCGTCTACCGCTCCAGGACCACCGACCAGGTGGTGGACGGGATCACCCTGCCGGACTGGGAGACAGTGAAGGCCGACAAGGCCGCCTACGCCCGCTCCTTCTACACCCAGTATCTGAACACGGACCCCTTCACCGCCAGGCCCCTCATCGAGCCCTACGGCCGGGACTTCGTGATCCAGAACCCGCCCCAGAAGCCCCTGACCCAGGAGGAGATGGACCTCAGCTACGATCTGCCCTACGAGAACAACTACCACCCCAGCTATGAAAAGGCCGGGGGCGTCCCGGCGATCAAGGAGATCAAGTTCAGTCTCACCTCCAACCGGGGCTGCTTCGGGGGCTGCTCCTTCTGCGCCATCACCTTCCACCAGGGCCGCATCATCCAGACCCGCAGCCACGAGTCCATCCTCCGGGAGGCGGAGCGGATGACCAGGGACCCGGAGTTCAAGGGCTACATCCACGACGTGGGGGGCCCCACCGCCAACTTCCGGCTCCCCGCCTGCGAAAAGCAGCTGAGCAAGGGGGTCTGCGCCGGGAAGCAGTGCCTCTTCCCCCGGCCCTGCCGGAATCTCCGGGCGGACCACTCAGACTATGTGGAGCTGCTGCGGAAGCTCCGGGCTTTGCCGGGGGTGAAGAAGGTCTTCATCCGAAGCGGCATCCGCTTCGACTATCTGCTGGCGGACAAGGACGACACCTTCTTCCGGGAGCTGGTGAAGCACCACGTCTCCGGCCAGCTCCGGGTGGCCCCGGAGCACGTCTCGGACCACGTCCTGGATCTGATGGGCAAGCCCCGGAACGCGGTGTATGAGCGCTTTGTGGACAAATACAAGAGCCTCTGCGGCAAAATGGGCCTGGATCAGTACGTGGTGCCCTATCTCATGTCCTCCCACCCCGGCTCCCGGCTGGAGGACGCCGTGCTGCTTGCCGAGCACGTCCGGGACATGGGCTATATGCCGGAGCAGGTCCAGGACTTCTACCCCACCCCCTCCACCATCTCCACGGTGATGTACTACACAGGCCTGGACCCCCGGACCATGCAGCCGGTGTACGTGGCCCGGGACCCCCACGAAAAGGCCATGCAGCGGGCCCTGATCCAGTACCGGGACCCCAAGAACTGGGCTCTGGTCCACGAAGCGTTGATCCGCTGCCACCGGGAGGATCTCATCGGCACGGGGCCCAAGTGTCTGATCCGGCCGAGAAAAAAAGCGCCGCAAGGCGGCGCGAAGGTGCAAAAGAGCCGCCGATGACCGGCGGCTCTTTTGCGCTTTATTTCTCTTCCAGGATCTTGTTCAGCTCCTGCATAAAGCTGTGGATGTCCTTGAACTGGCGGTAGACGGAGGCGAAGCGGACGTAGGCCACCTCGTCCAGGGCCTTGAGCTTTTCCATGACCTGCTCCCCGATGAACTCGGTGGTGATCTCCCGCTCCAGGGAGTTCTGCACCACGGACTCGATCTCGTTCACCGCGTTCTCCAGCTCCTGCATGGAGACGGGCCGCTTCTCACAGGCCCGGAGCATCCCGTTCATGATCTTGTTGCGGTCAAAGGCCTGGCGGCTGTTGTCCCGCTTCACCACGATGATGGGCAGGCTCTCCACGGTCTCATAGGTGGTAAAGCGCTTCTGGCAGTTGAGGCACTCCCGGCGGCGGCGGATGCTGGTGCCGTCCTCGGAGTGGCGGGAATCTACGACCTTGCTCTCCTGGTAGCCGCAGTGCGGACACTTCATATTGTTATCCCCCTTGTTCATTGGTACAACATGTTTTGTTTATTATACCAAAAGTGTCTGTGTATGTCCAGAAAAATTTTATGTAAATTACGCCGACCAGGCGTGGGTGATGTCCTCCCGCAGACGCTCCAGGATGCGCTTCTCCAGGCGGGAGATGTAGGACTGGGAGATGCCCAGGCGCTGGGCCACCTCCTTCTGGGTCAGCGCCTGAAGGCCCCCCAGGCCGAAGCGCAGGGCCACGATCTCCCGCTCCCGCTCCGGCAGACGGGCCAGGGCCGCCCGCAGCAGCTCGTGGTCCACGCTGTCCTCCAGGGCCCGGAGCACCGTGTCCCCGTCGGTGCCCAGAATGTCCGACAGCAGCAGCTCGTTGCCGTCCCAGTCGGTGTTGATGGGCTCGTCCAGGGAGATCTCCGTCTTCTGGTTGGCGATCTTGCGGATGTGCATGAGGATCTCGTTCTCCACGCAGCGGGAGGCGTAGGTGGCCAGCTTGATGTTCTTGTCCCGGCGGAAGGTGTTGACGCCCTTGATGAGGCCGATGGTGCCGATGGAAATCAGATCCTCGATGTTCACCCCCGTGGACTCAAAGCGCCGGGCGATGAAGACCACCAGCCGCAGATTGTGCTCAATCAGCAGGCGGCGGGCGGCCTTGTCCCCCTGCTCCAGCCGGGAGAGGGCCTCCGCCTCCGCCTCCCGCTCCAGGGGCGGGGGCAGAATATCGCTGCCCCCGATGTACAGGATTTTGGATCGGTTCCGCAAGCGCCGCAGCAGGCGCCGGATCGCGTTCATGTTCATGCAATTACCTCGTTTCATTGAAATCGATCAATTGGGATTTGTCGAGTTCTCGCAAACGTCCGGTAGCGGCGCACATTGCAAGTGCCCTGTAGCGGCGCACACCAGTGCGCCACGCGACCGGGTTCCGGTGGCGCACTGGTGTGCGCCGCTACGGGAGCGTTTCGCTAAATCCGAATTTGCCCTCCTACCCCTGCAACAGGGCCTCATAGGCTCCGCCGTCGGAGAGCTCGGTGGGGGAAAAGGCCGCCAGGCGGGCGGGGGAGGGCTTGCCGTCCTCGGTGATCCGGTCCAGGGGCAGGGCCGCCAGCAGACCCCCCTCGGTGCCCACGGCCCGGTAGGGGATCAGCCGCACCCGCAGCCCGGGCCGGGCCTCCGCCAGACGCAGGGCCAGGGCGGCGGGGTCCTCGAACTGGGCCCGGCTCAGCCCCAGCTCCGGCAGCAGCCGGGCCGCCAGCTGCCAGCGGGCCACCAGGACGGGCTCCCCGGTGATGGGGTCCGAGAGGGTGTTGCCGCTGTCCCGCAGGGCGATGCAGCCCAGGCTCCGGCCCCCCAGGCCCAGCTCCAGCCGCACCAGCTCCCCGCCCCGATGCCGGGCAAAGCGCCGCAGGCAGAGGCTGCACAGGCCGTAGACCGCCGCCGCCAGCAGCACCAGCAGCCGCCCCGAGAGCCGGTAGAAGACCCGTCCGTCCCGGGTCAGCACCGGGATCCGCAGCAGGCCGCAGACCGCCAGCACCAGCCCCGCGAAGCCGCAGCAGACGCAGAAGAACCAGAGCCAGCGCTTCCAGGCCGTCCCCCGCCAGCCGAAGCAGAGCAGGGCCAGGGCCAGATAGCTCAGGGCCGAGCCCGGCAGCCGCCCCAGCCAGGCCAGACCCGGCAAGTAAACCGCCGCCGCGGACAGGCCCCCAAAGGCCGCCCCCAGCAGCAGCCGCCGGGGCCGGGCGCCGCTGCCGGCCACGGCCGCCGCCGTTTTCAGCAGGAGATAATCCACCGCCGCGTTGACCACTATGACCTCGTCTATGTAGACCGTCACTTCCAACTTCCTCTCGTCTTGCAACTCCGCGCCCGTCGGACACCACCTCATCCGCCCCAGTGTGCGCACTGGGGCACCTTCCCCTCAAGGGGAAGGCTTTTATACTGAACTCCCATAGAAACCTTTAATCTGTTCCGGCAGGAATTGTGCCATACTTCGTTGTCGTCCTTGCCGGGCGTCAAGCCCGCCTGCGTCCTCCGCCTCGTCTGGCGCAATTCCTACACGGAACATTCTTCAATCTTTCTATGGGAGTTCAGTATTACACAAGCATTGTACCACAGGGCAGTCAAAAAACAGGTCGCTTTCCCCATGGGGAAAACGACCTGTTTTTGCGGGGGCTTATTCCGTCCGGAAGCGGTAGAGGCTGCGGCTTTGCCACTCCTTGCCCGCCCGCAGGAGGGTGGAGGGGAAATTCGGATGATTGGGGGCGTCGGGCCAGGCCTGGGTCTCCAGGCAGAGACCGGCCCGGGGGCCGTAGAGGGCGCCGTCCTTGCCGGGCAGGCCCTGGGGGATATAGTTGCCGCTGTAGAACTGGACGCCGGGCCGGTCGGTCCAGAGCTCCATGCACAGACCGCTGCGGGCGCCCCAGACCCGGGCTGCCAGGCGGAAGGGCTCCTCCTCCTTTTCCTCCAGGATCCAGTTGTGGTCAAAGCCCTTCGCCAGCCGCAACTGGGGCTCCGGGTCCTCCACCCGGTCTCCGATCCGGACCGGCTCCCGCAGATCCATCACCGTGCCCGCCACGGGGCGCAGCTCCCCGGTGGGGATGGATTGCGCGTCGGTGGGGGTGAAGGTCTCGGAGAGGATCTGGACCCGGTGCTCCAGCACGTCGCCGCTGCCCTGGCCGTCCAGATTGAAGTAGCTGTGATTGGTGGGGTTGCAGAGGCTGTCCCTCTCGCTGAAGGCCCGGTAGTCCACCAGCAGGCCTCCGTCCTCCAGCCAGTAGGTGACGGCCAGATTCAGATCCCCGGGCAGGCCGCCCCGGCCATCGGGATGGGTGCACAGCAGGGTGACGGCCTCCTCCGAGACCGCCAGCACCTCCCAGAGCTCTCGGTCCAGACCGGAAAAGCCGCTGTGGAGGTTGTTTTTTCCGTCGTTGGCGTCCAGCCGACGGCGGGTCTTGCCGATGGGACAGGCCGCCCCGCCGATGCGGTTGGCGTTGGGGCCCACGGTGGCGCCGATGTAGCAGCTCTGGTTGACATAATCTTCAATGCTGTCGAAGCCCAGAACCACGTCCAGGGGCTTGCCGTCCCGGTCCGGGACTTTGAGACTGCGAAGGGTGGCGCCGTAGGTCAGAATCTCGGCGGAGAGGCCGCCGTTTTGCAGGCGGATCAGCTCCACCGGCTTGCCGTTGAAGATGCCGAACTGTTCCATAATACTCTCCTTCCGGCGGGGCTGCGGCTCTGCTCCGGGCAGGGCTCACACCACCGCGCGAATATATTTGCAGTAGAAGCGGCGGCGGAAGTACGCCGTCTGAAGCCGGGCGGTCTGCTGGTCGTAGAGCTGCCGCAGACAGGCCAGCTCCTCCTCGCTGAGCTCGTACTGGCTGAAGCCCGCCTTGTAGGCCAAGCGCTCCACCTCCTCGGGGATTTTGCCGCCCCCCAGGCTGTGCAGCCGCCGGATATAGCGGTAGAGCAGCCGCGCCCGGTCGTTCACCGAGGCCCGGGCCAGCCTGCGCTCCCGCAGCTGCCGGGCCAGGGATCGCCGTCCCAGCGTCAGGGCCAGCAGGCCGATGACGCCCAAAAAGATCCATAGGGGCGTCAGGTTTTTTGACGGCGAAGCCGGATCCGCCGGGCTGTCGCCTCCCACGGGCCTGGTGCTCTCCGGGATCTCCTGGGTAGGCAGGGGCCGGGTGGGCACAGACTCCGGGGGCTCGGGGAGCCGGGAATCATCGGGAATCGGGTATTCCGTCACCGGCGCGCTGCTGTCGGGCTCCACGGGCTGCTCGCCCCCGCCCATGCCCTGCCCGGCAAACTCCGTGGCGTCCTCCGGGGTGGGCTCGATGGGGATCCAGCGGCCCTCGTCCCAGATCTCCACCCAGGCGTGGGCCTGGAGATTGGTGACGGCCACGGTCTCCCCGCCCACGGTGTGGCAGACGTAGCCCGTGACGTAGCGGGCCGGGATATTCATCGCCCGGAGCAGGGCCGTGCAGGCCGTGGCGAAGTGGACGCAGTAGCCCTCCTCCGCCTCGTTCAGGAACCAGTCGCAGAAGTCCACCCCCGCCGGGGTGCGGAGGGGATTGCGGCTGTAGACGGCGCATTGGGAGACCGCGGCTGCCGCCTGGCGGGCAAATTCCACCATCCGGGGGCCGCTCCTGATGGGAGGCTCCCCGCCGCCCTGCCTGTCCCACCAGGCCAGCACCGCCCGGCGGGTCTGCTCCGGCAGCTGGACACAGCTTTCCCGGACCCAGGCGTCGTAGAGGGCGTCGACGGAGCTCCGGCCCCGCCAGATCCGCAGGTAGCGGAACTGATAGCGGGTCCGCTCGTCGGGGTTGGGGATCTGATTGTCGAGAATCTCCCGGGCGCCCTGGGGCAGGGTGCTCAGATGATAGGTGGTGTAGAGCACGGGCTCGGGATCCTCGGTGCTGATCTCCAGCCGCTCGCCGCCCTCCTCCCCCAGATAGGGGAGGATCGTGCTCCGGTCCCAGTCCAGCTCCTCGCCCTGGGCCCAGCTTCTGCCGTCAAACTCGCTGTAGGCAGAGCCGCGGAGATAGAGATTGTCGCTCTGCTCCGCCCGGATTCGCAGCATGGTGGAGGCGTGGTTGGGCAGGGCTCCCAGGGTGCTCAGATCCACCTGCTCCGGGTCTCCGGTCAGGCCCGCCTCCTGGTTGCCCCGGTTGTTCTGGGCCCGGCCCCAGTCCTCCATCTTGTCGGAGAGCTGGTTCCAGGAGATGGGAGGCGAATATTCCTCCCGGGGGAAGAGGAGCAGCAGCAGGCCCAGGACCGCCGCGCTCAGCAGGGCTGCCAGGCAGATGGCCTTGCACTCCTCTCCGGCGGCCCGGCGGCGCACCGACTGGCTGAAGGCCTGGATCAGAAGGGAGGCCGCGGCCGCCAGCAGGGGCAGCAGGGCCGGGGGCGTATCCAGCAGAATAAAGCAGGGAATGATGGCCGGGGCCAGAAACAGGGCCGCGGGGAAGCTGCGTCTCCACCAGCGGACGGCGCAGCTGACGGCAAAGGCCATCACCAGGCCCAGGCAGGCCAGGGCGGGGCCCACGGCCCCGGGCTCCGGGGGCTCCCGGGGCACCAGATTCAGAAGCAGGTCATAGCCCAGGGCAATCCGGGAGATCAGCACCCCCCAGAGCTGGCGGAAGCTCTCCCCCAGGGTCTCGTGCCAGATCCAGCAGAGCAGGGCCAGAAGCGCCGTGAGGGCCGGGACGCCGAAGCGCCGCAGCTTCTTTTCAGACAGCAGGCAGCAGCTGAGGGCCGCGCTCAGCAGCACCCCGGGGATCAGATCCCCGGGCCGGGGCAGCCGGAAGGCCGTGATCAGACAGAATACGGCCCCCAGCACGCCCATCACCGTCAGCAGCCAGTCCAGCAGCAGACGCCAGATCCATTGCGGCTTATTCATGGGCGCGCCCCCCCTTTCCCCCCACGGGGCAGACCCAGTCGGCCTCGATGGGCAGGGGCTGGGGCAGCTCCGCGGAGCTTTCCGGGGCCAGGCAGGCCCCCCGAAGGGCCTGCATCCAGTCCGCCTCGCAGCTGACGGAGCGGCTTTGCAGCGCCTCGCCGTCCATCCAGACCGCGGTATGGGGCACGTTGTTCTCGATGAGCCAGCGGGAAAGCCAGCGGAAGGCCCCCAGGCTTTCCGCCCGCTCCCGGGCGCCGTGGGGGGTATGCAGGGCCAGGACGATCTTCCGCCGCAGGGGCTGCTGGGCCTCCCGGACGATGAGCTCGTCGGTCTTGAGGGAGAGCTTCCAGTGGATGTCCTTCACCGGATCCCCGGGGCGGTAGGCCCGGTGCTCGTGGATCTCGGCGCTGCCGCCGCCGGGCTTGGGCTTGAGCTGCTGCTGGAGCAGCTGGTCCAGCCGGGGCATGGGCTCCGGCCGCCGCTCCGGGGGCAGTATGGCCATGGGCTCGGGCTTGGGCAGCCGCATGGGCAGACGGAACAGGCCCAGCGCGTCATAGACCCGGCCCCGCTTGAACTCGGCGGCCAGGAAGCCGCACTCCTCCGCGGGCAGGGCCAGCACGCCCTCGGTCCGGGACAGGCGGCTGAGATAGCGCATATCCTTTTCCCGGTCCCGGGTGCGGAGATTCAGCCGGATCTGGGCGTCGGGCAGGGGCAGGACCCACCAGGAGCGGAGCTTCAGATGCAGCAGCGCCCGGGCGCCCTGCTCCACGCTGGCCGGCAGCTCCGCCTCCAGGCGGCAGGAGAGCATGGCGGGCAGGGAGGCCAGCAGGCTCAGCAGGGGCAGCGCCAGCATCAGCACCAGCAGCAGCCAGGAAAACCAGGTGGCGCTGGCGAAGTAGAACACCGCGCTCAGCACCAGCAGGCCCAGATAGAGCAAACGGTTGACAGCCATCGCTTACACTCCCGGCGCCGGAACCCGATCCAGCAGCGTGCCCAGGATCTGCTCCTCCCGCTGGCCCTGGGCCTGGGCGTCCGGCGAAAGCAGCAGCCGGTGGGCTACGGTGCCGGCAAAGACGGTCTTCACGTCCTCGGGGATCACGTAGTCCCGGCCGTTCATAAAGGCCGTGGCCTTGGCCATCGCCACCACCGCCAGGGTGGCCCGGGGGCTGGCCCCCCGGCTGATCTGGGGGTGCTGCCGGGTCTGGCTGATGAGGGCCACCACGTAGTCCACCACGGTTTCCTTGATGTAGACCCGGCTGACGGCCTCCTGCATGGCGATCAGCTCGCCCCGGTTCAGCACCTGGGCCACCTGGTCCAGGGGGTTGACGCCGTTTTGCCGCAGCAGCACCATCTCCCGCTCGTCCCGGGCCTTGGGATAGCCCACGCTGAGGCGGACGGTGAAGCGGTCCATCTGGGAGTCGGGCAGCAGCTGCGTACCGGCGGCGCCGGTGGGGTTCTGGGTGGCGATAACGGTGAAGGGCCGGGGCAGGGGGTGGGTCACGCCGTCCACGGTGACCTGGCCCTCCTCCATGGCCTCCAGCAGGGCGGACTGGGTCCGGGAGGTGGCCCGGTTCAGCTCGTCCGCCAGGAACAGATTGCAGAGAATGGCGCCCTTCTGGTAGCTCATCCGGCCGCTCTGCTTGTCATAGACGGAATAGCCGGTGATGTCGGAGGGCAGCACGTCGGGGTTGAACTGCACCCGGCCGTAGTCCAGGCCCAGGGCCCGGGAAAAGGCCAGGGCGATGGTGGTCTTCCCCACGCCGGGGATGTCCTCCAGCAGAATGTTGCCGTCGGCCAGGATGGTCATGAGCATCCAGATCAGCACCTGGTCCTTGCCCTGGACGGCCTTGCGCAGCTCCGCAATGATCTTCTGAATGGTATTCATGTGGCAAATCTCCCTTTTCGCTGTGGTTTGCGCTTTATGCCTCTATATATAGACGGAAAATAAGACGAAAAATAACAGGGATCGGTTCCCGATCCCTGCTATTATACACGATATTTCAGCTCTCCGCAAGTCCCAGGGTCAAAATCCCCAGGCTTCTGGCATAAATATCCGGAAACTGGGCCAGGGGCAGGGGGTTCTCGCCGCTGCCCACCTCCAAGGTATAGCCGGGGCGGTCCCGGCTGAGGATGAACCAGTCCTTGTAGCCCGCGAAGCCCGAGCTGTAGGGCACCTCCTCCAGGCTGTAGCCCGAGACCTGGGCAAAGCGCTCCCCCAGCGCCCGGGCCCCGGCGGGCTCCATGTTCAGAAACCTCCAGTAGATCACGTTCCCCTGGCTGTGCCAGCTCTGGGTCAGCACCGGGGCCAGGCGCTCTGTCAGCCGCACCAGGGCCTCGGACTCCGGCTCCGAGAGGGGCCCCGGGCCCACGTAGTCCCGGGGGCCGGGGCGGGTATAGCCCTGGGCGAATTTGTTGGACCGGGCCTGCTCCCAGTAGGCCGGGTAGTTGAGGTTGATATCCACCCCCCGGAGATTGGCCTTCCAGCCCGCCGGGAAGGGAATATCCGGGTAGTTCTCCCCCAGCCGCCGGGCCGCCTCCCAGCCCGGCTCCCCCTCCCGCAGGCCCCCGGTGACCAGATCCACCCCGTCGGGGTTCACCATGGGCAGCAGATGCAGGGTGGTCCGCTGGTAGAGGGCCTGGGCCTCGAAGCCGAAGATCCGCCCGTTTTCGGAGATGGCCCGGGCGTAGGACTCCAAAAACTTCATCAGCAGGGGCACGGTGATCCACTCGTTGGCGTGGTGGGCGGCGTTGTAGAGCACCCGCCGGGGCCCCAGGCCCACGGCGAGCTGCCAGAGCTTGCGCCCGTAGGCGCTCTCCCCCACGGCCCGCAGGCTCAGAAAGGGATAGCGGGCCGTCAGGCCCTCCAGGCAGAGGCAGAGCAGCTCGTAGCTGAAGGGCCGGTCCGTGGGCACCACGTCGAAGCCCAGGGGCACCGTCAGCAGCTGGTCCACGTAGAGCCGCAGGGGGTCCTGGTTGGGGTTGGCGGTGATGAGGGCCCGGACCGTGGTGCCGAAGCGGGCCGCGATGCGGCTGTAGCTGTCCCCCGGGGCCACCCGATAGACCCGATAGCCCCGCAGCCAGGGCAGCAGCGCTGCCCAGCTGGGCCCGTCCGCCCGGCCCGTGGGGGGCAGCCCCTCCCGCCGCTGAAATTCCGAAAGGCTGGGCGCGCCCGCCCGCGCCAGCGCCAGCTCGTAAAGCTCCATGCTTGTACCTCCGTGTGCAGGATGCTGCATTCTATGCCGGCTTCGGCCCGCTTATGCCCCGGCGGGCAGGACGTCCGGGGTTCCCCCGGGGCTTTTCCGCCGATTGACCCCGCCCTGTTTTTCCCCTCCCGGCCGGACGCGTCATTTTTTTCTTGCATTCGAGGGAAAATTATGTTACGATACATTAGAATAGGATTTATCGGGGGCGCGCCCCCGGGGGATAAAGGAGGGGCCGCCGTGCCCGAATGGATCACATCGAAGGCCAACAGCACGGTGCAGCACGTGCGCAAGCTGATGGCCAGCCGGAAATATCGCTATGAGTGCCGGGCCTTTGTGGCCGACGGCACCAAGCTGGTGGAGGAGGCTCTGCGCTGGGGTCTCGGCGTGGAGGCCCTGCTGCTGCGGGAGGGTGTGGACTTTCCCGTGCCCCCCGGGGTGCGGGAGCTGCGGATGCCCGAGGGGCTCATGAAGGAGATCTCCCGGATGGAGACCCCCCAGGGGGTGCTGGCCCTGTGCCGGATGCCGGAGCCGGAGCCCCTGGAGCTCAGACCCGGCAGTCTGATCCTGGACGGGATCCAGGACCCCGGCAACCTGGGCACCATACTCCGGGCTGCCGACGCCTTTGAGGTGCCGGTGGTGCTCTCCGACGGCTGCGCCGATCCCTACGGGGAGAAGACCGTCCGGGCCACCATGGGAGCCGTATTCCGCAGGCCGCCCCTCCAGGCCGCCGCGGAGGAGATTCTGGCCCAGTGCCGGGATCGGCGCATCCCCCTCTGCGTCACCGCCCTCTCAGACCGGGCGGAGGACATCCGCAGGGCGGATCTCAAGGGCTGCGTCACCGTCATCGGCACCGAGGGCCAGGGGGTCAGCGCGCCCTATCTGGAGGCGGCCCAGCGGACCCTCATCATCCCCATGTCCCCCCGCTGCGAGTCCCTGAACGCCGCCGTGGCGGCCACGGTGCTGCTCTGGGAGCTGAGAAGAGAAATGTAGGGACGGCACTCTGCCGTCCGTGTTGACAAGCTGTATGGATAACAATTCTTTGTACTGGATCTGGCTGAGCCGTCGGCCCCGGATCGGGGCCAAGGGACAGCGGCAGCTTCTGCGGCTGTTCGGCTCGCCCGAGGCGATCTACGCCGCCGACCGGGAGGCCCTGGCCCGGGTCGGCGTCCCCCCCGCCCAGCAGCGGAGCCTGCTGGACAAGGACCTGGACTTCGCCCGGGCGGTGCTGGAGCGCTGCCGGGCAAGCGGCGTGGGGGCTGTGACCCTGGCGGACCGGGACTATCCCTCCCGGCTGCGGCTGCAGGAGGACGCCCCCGCCCTGCTCTACTTCAAGGGGCGTCTGCCCGGGGAGGACCGGCCCATCATCGGGCTGGTGGGCGCCCGGGACGCGGACGCCCGGGGCCTGGAGCTGGCCCGGCGGCTGGGCCGGGAGATCGCCGCCTGCGGCGGCAGCGTCTGCACCGGCATGGCAAAGGGCATCGACGCCCAGAGCGCCGAGGGCGCCCTGGACTGCGGGGGCGCCGTCCTGGGGGTGCTGGGCTGCGGCCCGGATCAGATCTATCCCAGGGAAAACGCCGCCCTCTACGCCCGGGTGGCGGAGCAGGGCTGCCTGCTTTCGGAGTATCCCCCCGGCACCGCCCCCAACGCCCGGAATTTCCCCGTACGAAACCGCCTCATCAGCGCCCTCTCCGACGCGGTGGTGGTGATCCGGGCCGCGGAAAACAGCGGCTCTCTGATTACCGCCCGCTGGGCCGCGGCCCAGGGCCGGGAGGTCTTCGCCGTCCCCGGCGACCCGGAGGACCCCCTCTGCCGGGGCTGCAACGCCCTGCTCCGGGACGGAGCCTTCGCCGCCGCCTCCGGCTGGGACGTGCTGCGGCGCTACGAGTTCCGCTACCCGGGCGTTGTAAGAATGCAAGATGCAAAATGCAAAATGCAAAATGAGGGATCGGGGATCAAGGATCAGGGATCCGGGCCTGTAGGGGACGCTCGTTCCGCTCCGCCAAAGGCGGAGCTCGATCTGTCGAATCTCAGCCCCGCGCAGCGGCAGATCGTCCAGGCCCTGTCCGGCGGTCCCATGCAGCTGGACGCCCTCATCGACCGGCTCGGGCTCCCGGCGGCGCAGGTGCTGCCCCAGCTGACCCTGCTGCAAATCAAGCGCGTCATTACCCAGAAGCCTGGGAAACTATACGAACTCTCAGGAGGATAAGCCAACTATGTCGAAACAAAATCCCGATCTTGTGATCGTGGAGTCGCCCTCCAAGGCGAAAACCATCGGAAAATATCTGGGGCCGGACTTCCAGGTGAAGGCCTGCATGGGCCACCTGCGGGATCTGCCCAAGAGCACCATGGGCGTGGATCTGGAGCATGATTTCACCCCGGAATACATCCCCATGAAGGAGAAGGCCGATCTGATCCGGGAGCTGAAAAAGGCTGCCGACAAGGCCGACACCGTCTATCTCGCCACCGACCCGGACCGGGAGGGCGAGGCCATTTCCTGGCACATCCGGGAGCTGCTGAAGCTGCCCGCCGCCAAGACCCGCCGGGTCACCTTCAACGAAATCACCCGGGGCGTGGTCACCAAGGCCATCCGGGAGCCCAGGGACATCGACCAGGACCTGGTGGACGCCCAGCAGGCCCGCCGCATCCTGGACCGGATCGTGGGCTATCAGCTCTCTCCCCTGCTCTGGCGGAAGGTCCGCCGGGGCCTCTCCGCGGGCCGGGTCCAGTCCGTGGCCACCCGGATGGTGGTGGAGCGGGAGAACGAGATCCGCGCCTTCGTGCCGGAGGAATACTGGTCTCTGGACGTGACCCTGGAATGTCTGAGCCAGCCGGGCCGCTTTGAGGCCCATTACCACGGGGAGCAGGGCAAAAAGCGCACCCTGGCCAACGAGGAGGAGACCGTGGCCGTTCTCACGGACATCCAGGGCCAGCGCTTCACCGTGACGGAGATCAAGAAGGCCGAGAAGCGCCGCTCCCCGGCGCCTCCCTTCATCACCTCCACCCTCCAGCAGGAGGCCTCCCGCAAGCTGAACATGACCCCCAAGCGCACCATGGCCATCGCCCAGCAGCTCTATGAGGGCGTGGACGTCACCGGCCACGGCACGGTGGGCCTGATCACCTATATGCGTACCGACTCCCTGCGCCTGTCCGAGGAGGCCCTTGCCGCCGCCAAGGACTTCATCCAGGAGCGCTACGGCAGCAGCTACCACCCCGGCAGCCCCCGGCGCTTCAAGACCAAGAGCGCGGCTCAGGACGCCCACGAGGCCATTCGCCCCAGCGACGTGCGCCTGGACCCCGACAGCCTGGCCGCGGATCTGACCCGGGACCAGCTGCGGCTCTACCGGCTGATCTGGAGCCGCTTTGTGGCCAGCCAGATGTCCAACGCGGTCTACGACACCGCCACCATCGACACCGACTGCAAGGGCCACAGCTTCCGCTCCAACCACCAGAGCCTGCGCTTCTCCGGCTTTTTGGCCGTCTATGAGGAGGGCCGGGACGACGAGGGCGAGGAAAAGCTGGACAGCCTTCCCGAGCTGCGGGAGGGCGAGGCCCTCCGCCACGTGGAGAGCAAGCCCGAGCAGCATTTCACCCAGCCCCCCGCCCGCTACACCGAGGCCACCCTGGTGAAGGCCATGGAGGAAAAGGGCGTGGGCCGTCCCTCCACCTACGCCTCCATCGTCTCCACCATCCAGGACCGGGAGTACGTGGTGAAGAAGGACAAGAAGCTGGAGCCCACCCCCCTGGGAGAGGTGGTGACCCAGCTGATGCTGGATCGCTTCAACGACATCATCGACGTGGAATTCACCGCCGGGATGGAGGACAAGCTGGACCAGGTGGAAGCCGGAAAGCTGAACTACAAGCAGGTGCTGCGGGACTTCTACGACGGCTTCCACCGGGAGATGGAGAACGCCGAGGAGGCCCTGAAGGACACCCGCATCAAGGTCCCCGAGGAGGTCACAGACGAGGTCTGCGAGCTCTGCGGGCGGAACATGGTGGTGAAATACGGCCGCTTCGGCAAGTTCCTGGCCTGCCCGGGCTACCCCGAGTGCAAGAACGCCAAGCCCATCGTGGAGCACATGCCGGGGCGCTGCCCCAGGTGCGGCGCGGGAATGCTGAAGCGCAAGTCCAAGAAGGGCTACGCCTACTACGCCTGCGAGACCGGCGCCGAGTGCGGCTTCATGACCTGGGACGTGCCCACGGATCAGGACTGCCCCGCCTGCGGCCAGACCATGTTCAAGCGCAGCGGCAAGGGCCGCATGAAGCCCTTCTGCATCAACGAAAAATGCGAGAACTTCCTGCCTGAGGACAAGCGGGGCTACTATAAGCGGCCCCAGCCCGCAGACGCCGCCGAGGCGGCGGAGGGAGCGGAGAATCAGGAGCAGGGCGCCGGGAAGACGGCGGGCCGGAAGACAGCAGCAAAGAAGACGACCGCCGGGAAGTCCGCCGCGAAGAAAACGACGGCAGTGAAGAAGACAACGACCGCCAAGAAGCCTGCGGCAAAGAAAACCACGGCGAAAAAGACGAAGAAGACGGAAGCGTAGGAAAGACATTGCAGGGACGAGCCGCGTTCGTCCGGTTTGCGAAGCAAACAATCGCCCGGAGGGCGATTCTGCGCGGGAGCTGCTGAAAAGTGAATAATGAATAGTGAATCGTGAATAATTGTGGTATTTTTCAATTCTGCGAATTGAAAAATGGAATTCAAATCGTCGCCAAGCGACACCTCTATGATTCATTCTTAAGCCTTAAGTCTTAAGTATTCATTGATATTTCTGAATTTGCCTGCGGCAAATTGCATTCGTTCCGAATGCCGGACAAGCAAGGCTTGTCCCTACACAAAAAACGAGAAGTATGCCTATGAACAACGATACATCAAGCGTAACGGTGGTGGGCGCGGGGCTCGCGGGAAGCGAGGCGGCCTGGCAGCTGGCCCGGCGGGGGCTGGAGGTCCGGCTCATCGAGATGAAGCCGGAGAAAATGACCCCTGCCCACCACAGCCCGGACTTTGCCGAGCTGGTGTGCTCCAACTCCCTGCGGGGGGATCGGCTGGAGAACGCCGTGGGCCTTCTGAAGGAGGAGCTGCGGCGCTGCGGCAGTCTGATCCTGGCCTGCGCCGACGAGACCCGGGTGGAGGCCGGGGGCTGCCTGGCCGTGGACCGGCAGGGCTTCTCCCGGCTGGTGACGGAGAAGCTGCGCTCCCACCCCAATATCACGGTGGAGGCAAGGGAGCTGACGGAGCTCCCCCAGGGCCCCGTCATCATCGCCACCGGTCCCCTGACCTCGGAGCCCCTGTCCCGGGCCATTGCCGACTACTTCGGCGGGGCAGAGTATCTGAACTTCTTTGACGCCGCAGCGCCCCTGGTCAGCGCCGAGTCCATCGACATGAGCCAGGCCTGGTTCGCCTCCCGCTACGACCGGGGGACGCCGGACTATATCAACTGCGCTCTGGACGAGGCCCGGTACAAGGCCTTCGTCCGGGAGCTGGCCGCCGCGGAGGAGGCCCCGGTCCACGGCTTTGAGGACTCCAGGATCTTCGAGGGCTGTATGCCCGTGGAGGTCATGGCCCGGCGGGGGGAGGACACCCTGCGCTTCGGCCCTCTGAAGCCCGTGGGGCTGCCGGACCCCAAAACCGGGAAGGAGCCCTACGCCGTGGTGCAGCTGCGGCGGGACAACGCCGCCGGGACGGTGTACAATCTGGTGGGCTTCCAGACCCATCTGCGCTTTCCCGAGCAGAGGCGGGTCTTCTCCATGATCCCGGCCCTGGCAAACGCGGAATTCCTCCGCTACGGGGTCATGCACCGCAACACCTTTTTGGACTCTCCCCGGCTGCTGGACCGGACCTACGCCGACCGGCGCAATCCCCTGGTGGCCTTCGCCGGGCAGATGACCGGGGTGGAGGGCTACGTGGAATCCACCGCCTCGGGCTTTCTGGCGGCGGTCTGCATGGCCGCCCGGGTGAAGGGAGAGCCCGTCCCCGACTTCCCCGCCGAAACCGCCATCGGCGCTCTGGGCCGCTATATCTCCGACCCCTCGGTGACCAAATTCCAGCCCATGAACGTGAACTTCGGCATCCTGCCGCCCCTGGGCCGGAAGGTCAAGGGGAAGGCCAACAAGAACCTGGCCATCGCGGAGCGGGCGCTGTCCGCCTTGGCGGAAATGAAGCCGCTCCCGTTGGTCGCTAATGAAGCCGGTCCCTGCGGTCGCTAATGAAGTCACTCGCTGCGCTCGTTAATGAAGCCGGGCTTCGCCCTAATTGTGGTATTTTGCAATTTGCCAATTGCAAAATGAATCATAAATTTCCATCTCCGAATTGGCAAATTCGGAGATACCACAATTAGCGAAGCGGCTTCATTCAGCGCGAAGCGCGAGCTTCATTCAGCAGGCGGCTTCAGCCGGATGCGAGCTTCATTCAGCCGCGAAGCGGCGAGCTTCATTCAAGAAACAAATCCCCCGAAACAAATAAAGGGAGGCACATAAATATGAAAATCATTATCGACGCCATGGGCGGGGACAACGCCCCGTTGGCATTTTTGGAGGGCGGCTTCCGGGCCGCCCGGGAGCTGGGCGTAGAGGTGATCCTGGTGGGCCGCGTGGAGGAGCTTTTGAAGCTCATGAAGGCCCAGGGCATCGAGACCCTGCCCTCCGGCGTGGAGCTCATGGACGCCGAGCAGGTGGTGGATATGCACGACGACCCCGCCACCGTGGTGCGCGCCAAGAAGGAGAGCTCCATGGTCAAGGGCCTGAAGCTCCTGGCGGACGGCGGCGGCGACGCCTTCGTCTCCGCAGGCTCCACCGGCGGCCTGCTCTCCGCCGCCACCCTGGTGGTGAAGCGGGTGCGGGGCATCCGCCGGGCGGCCTTCGGCCCCACCATCCCCACCAAGACCGGCAGTCTGATTCTCATCGACTCCGGCGCCAACGTGGAGTGTACTCCGGAATTTCTGCTGCAGTTCGGCTGCATGGGCTCCTTTGCCGCCAAGCTGAACCTGGGCATTGCCAATCCCCGGGTGGCCCTGCTGAACAACGGGGTCGAGGACTCCAAGGGTGATCCCCTCCACAAGGAGGCCTACAAGCTGCTGAAGGAGGCCGGGGACAAGGGCGTCATCCACTTCATCGGCAACATTGAGGGCCGGGAGGCCATGCTGGGAGACTGCGACGTGCTGGTGGCCGACGGCTTCTCCGGCAACGTCTTCCTCAAGGGCGCCGAGGGCACCGCCATGTTCCTGGGCTCCCTCGTCAAGCGCACCCTGCTGAAAAACTGGAAGACCAAGCTGGGGGCCCTGCTGCTGAAGAAGGAGCTGAAGCAGACCATGTCCGTCATGGACTACCGCCGGGTGGGCGGCACCATGCTGCTGGGCATCTGCAAGCCCGTCATCAAGGCCCACGGCTCGGCGGACGCCGAGGCCGTGGTGGGCGCCATCCGGCAGGCCGTGGAGGCCGTCAACGCCGGGGTCTGCCAGGCCATTGCCGACAACATCGACCAGATGATCCTGCCCCGGGAGGTCTGACCATGCGCGAGCTCCAGAACACCATCGGCTATCACTTTCACGATCCCGCCCTGCTGGAGACAGCCCTGACCCACACCTCCTACGCCAACGAGGTCTATAAGGACGGCCTGCGAAGCTACGAGCGCCTGGAATTTTTGGGGGACTCCATCCTGGGCTTCACCGCGGCGGATTATCTGAGCCGCCGCTTCCCCAAGCTCCACGAGGGGGAGCTGACCAAGCTCCGGGCGGATCTGGTCTGCGAGACCAGCCTGGCCGAGACGGCCCGCAAGCTGCGGCTGGGGGACTATCTGCGCCTGGGCAAGGGCGAGGAGGCCGGGGGCGGACGGCAGCGGGTCTCCATCATTGCCGACGTGGTGGAGGCGGTCATCGCCGCCATCTATCTGGACGGGGGCCTGGAGGCCGCGCAGCGCTTCATCTACACCCACGTCCTGGTGGACACCAAGGCCAGGATCAAGCTCAACACCGACTACAAGACCGCCCTGCAGGAGCTGGTGCAGCAGAAGAAGAACCAGCTGCTCAGCTACGAGCTGCTGGGGGAGTCCGGCCCGGACCACGACAAGGAGTTCTCCGTCCGGGTGCTGCTGAACGGGACGGCCGTGGGCTGCGGCACCGGCACCAGCAAAAAACGGGCCGAGCAGGCCGCCGCCCGGCAGGCGGTGGAGACCCTGTTTCCGGGGGCCCTGCAGGCATACTCCGAGGCATAAGAAAAAGCGTTCGCACCCGTTCGATTTTCGAGGTGCGGGCGCTTTTTTTGAAAAAACTATATACAAAAGGGAAAGTATCTGCTATAATATAGGCCGCATTGAAGCAGATCGCAGCCGTGTTTCCGCTTTCCGTTTTTTGCATTTGCATTTTGCATTTTGCGCTGTGCATTTGAAAAAGGAGGCTGTTCGCCATGTCCGACCGTTCCGCCGTTCTGTTTCTGCTGGACGACTGCCGCCGCACCGGCAGCGAGACGCCCCTGATGCTCCACCGGGTGCTGGGGGTGCCCCTGCTGAGCTGGCTGAGCCACGCCCTGGCCCGGGCCGGGGTGAGCCGCTTCTGCCTGGTCTGCGCCCCGGCTCTGCTGAGCCGGGCCCAGGACTGCTTCCCGGCGGGGGCGGAGCTCAGCACCGCCTCGGATGAGAGCCTCGCGGACCGGCTTCACGTCTTTCTCTCCACCGCCCCGGAGGCGGAGCGGGATCTGCTGGTGGTCACCGGCCCCGTCATCTACGCCCCCGGCTGCCGCCGCCCCGGCGACGCCCGGGCCTCCGCCTGCATGGTGGACCGCAGAGCCCTGATGGCGGCCCTGGACGAGACCGCTCCCATCGGCCATTTCCTGCAGCAGGCCGGTGAGCCCACCACCTGCGAGGACGGCTTTTTCCGTCTCTCCGCCCCGGAGGAGCTGCCCGGCGCGGCCCGGCTGCTGCGGCAGGATCTGCTTCTGAGCCTGACCCGCGGCGGGGTGGAGATCTGGGACCCGGAGAACACCTACGTCACCCCCGGCGTCCGGGTGGGCGCGGGCAGCAGCCTGCTGCCCGGCACGGTTTTGCAGGGCAAAACCAGCGTGGGCAAGGACTGCGTCATCGGCCCCAACACCCGGCTCATCGACTCCTCTGTGGGGGACTGCTGCCGGGTGGAGCAATCCCGGGTGGAGGGCGCCCGGCTGGGAGACCGGCTGGAGGTGGGCCCCTTTGCCAACCTGCGGCCCGGCACCGTGATGGAGGCGGAGACCAAGGCCGGAGCCTTTGTGGAGCTGAAAAACACCAGCGTCGGAGCCGGGGCCAAGGTGCCCCACCTGAGCTACCTGGGGGACGCCGCCCTGGGCGCCCGGGCCAACGTGGGCTGCGGCACCGTGACGGCCAATTTTGACCGGGCGGAAAAGCACTACACCGTCATCGAGGAGGAGGCCTTCCTGGGCTGCAACTCCACCCTGGTGGCCCCGGTGAACGTGGGCCGCGGCGCCTACGTGGCCGCGGGAAGCGTCGTCACCGAGGACGTGCCGCCCCAGGCCCTGGCCATCAGCCGCCCCCGGGCGCAGATTAAAAAAGAATGGGCCCTGAAAAACAAACGGGCTGATTCATAGAAAGGTACGCCACATCCAAAACGCGACTAAAAGAGGAGAAACATTATGCTCGCAAACGGAAGACCCATCAAAGTATTCAGCGGAAAGACCAGTCGCCCCCTGGCTGAGGACATCTGCCGGGAGCTGGGCGTTGCGCTCAGCAACAACTCTCTGAGCACCTTTGCCGACGGCGAGATCTGCGTGTGGATGGATGAGACAGTCCGCGGCAGAGACTGCTTTGTCGTGGAGTCCACCTGCAAGCCCGTCAACGACAATCTGATGGCCATGCTCATCAACATCGACGCCCTTCGCCGGGCCTCCGCCGGACGGATCACCGCCGTGATCCCCTACTACGGCTACGCTCGCCAGGATCGCAAGGCCAAGGGCCGCGATCCCATCACCTCCAAGCTGGTCGCCAATATGCTCACCGCTGCCGGTGCGGACCGGGTTCTGACCATGGATCTGCACGCCGCCCAGATTCAGGGCTTCTTTGACATTCCACTGGATCACCTCTCCGGCGCACCGCTGTTCGTGGATTACTATATGGATAAGTTCAACCCCACGGTCAACCATGAGGACTTTGTCGCGGTCTCCCCCGACGTGGGCTCCGTGGCCCGCACCCGGAACTTCGCCCAGCAGGTCCACATGGACCTGGCCATTGTGGACAAGCGCCGTCCCAAGGCCAATGTCTCCGAGGTCATGAACGTCATCGGCGACGTGGAGGGCAAGACCTGCATCATGCTCGACGACATCGTGGACACCGCCGGCTCCCTCTGCAACGCCGCCAAGGCCCTCATCGAGGTGGGCGGCGCCAGGGAGGTCTACGCCTGCGCCACCCACGGCGTGCTCTCCAACAACGCCTGGAAGCGCATCGAGGACAGCGTCATCAAGGAGCTGGTGCTGCTGGACACCATCCCCCTGCCCGAGGATTACGCCGGCACCAAGATCAAGATGCTCTCCGTGGCCCCCATCTTCGCCCGGGCCATCCGCCACATCGCGGACGAGACCTCCATCTCCGACTGCATCTTCGGGGCGCGATAAAATCAGGCATCGGGGACGGGGATTGCGGATTGCCGCGCCGGCGCAATGACAGGGCCGGAGCCTTTTCGCCCCACGCAAGCAAAGGATCGGGAAGCGAATATGTTTTTCAAACAATCCACCATTGACTGGCTCCTGGTGGGGCTGGGAAATCCGGGGCGGGAATACCAGCGCACCCGGCATAACGTGGGCTTCCGCGCCGCGGAGCTGCTGGCACAGCAGGCCGGGGCGAAGATCGACCGGGCCAGGTTCCGGGGGCTCACCGCCTCCTGCTCCCTCGCGGGGCAGAAGCTTCTGCTGCTGAAGCCGGAGACCTTCATGAACAACTCCGGCGAGGCGGTGCAGCTGGCCGCCATGTTCTACAGGATCCCCATCGACCGCATCCTGGTCTTCTCCGACGACATCTCCCTCCCCGTGGGCAAGATCCGCGTCCGGGCCGAGGGCTCGGCGGGCGGCCACAACGGACTGAAATCCATCATCGCCCATCTGGGCAGCCAGGACTTCCCCCGCATCCGCATCGGCGTGGGGGCCAAGCCCCACCCGGACTACGACCTGGCGGACTGGGTGCTCTCCAGCTTCAGCCCCGAGGAGGAAAAGGCCCTGGCCCCCGCCCTGGACCACGCCGCCGCCGCCGCCCTGGAGCTGATCCAAAACGGCCCCCAGATGGCCGCCAGCAAATTCAACGGCAAATAAACAGACAGACGAACCGCCCCGGCTTTCCAGGCCGGGGCGGTTTTGTCTCCGGCGCGGCGGCGGGCTTGACATTGGCCCCCGGAAGGGGTATAATTGCCCCGCAAAGCCGGGTGTGCGCCGCACTTAATCAGGAAGCGGGTCCAAGCCCCGCGCCAGACCGTGGCCGTAGATGGCAAGCTTGAAGGGACTCACCGCCTGCCGCAGGGCGGGAAGAGACCATTGGAGCCTCCGCTCTGAGAAGGTCCGTCCCCTCCGCCATGAGCCGGAAGACTGGCCCCAGCAATGCCGCCGCCGCGAGCTCCGGGGCGGCTCCACGAGCCGCAGGGAGGGGATTTTCCGCCTCCCCCAGGACGGCAGAGCCTTTGCGAACAAAATTCAAAAAAGGAGAAACCACACATGAAGCATCTCAGCAAATCCCTTGTGTGCCTGCTCCTGGTCCTGCTGCTTGCGGCGGCGGCACTGACCGGATGCGCACAGAATCCCACCGCCTCCACCGAGGCGCCCAAGACCCAGGCCCAGACCGAAGCCCCCAAGACCGAGGGCCAGACCGAGGCCCCCAAGACCGAGGCCCCCGACGCCGAGCTCCAGGAGCTGGGCGAGGGCAGCAGCCTCTTCTACCTGGAGGTCGGCTTCGCCGACGGCAGCACCGCCTCCTACGCCATCCACAGCGACGCGGAGACCGTGGGCGCGGCTCTGACGGAGCTGGAGCTGATTGAGGGCGAGAACGGCATGTACACCACCGTGTGCGGCAAGACCCTGGATTGGGACGCCGACCACATGTACTGGGCCTTTTACATCGAGGGCGAGTACGCCTCCACCGGCCTGGACGATACCCCCATTACCCAGGAGGCCCACTACGCTCTGACCGCCACCGAGGGCTGATGAAGACCCAGCCCCGGCTGGATCCGCGCCACACGGTGATCTTCGCCATGCTGGCGACCCTGCTCTTCATCTCCAAGCAGGTGCTGGAATTCCTGCCCAACGTGGAGCTGGTCAGCACCCTGTGCATGGTCTACACCCTGGTCTACCGGCGCAGGGCTCTGGTCCCCATCTATCTCTTTGTGCTGATGGAGGGGGTGCTCTGGGGCTTTTCCAGCTGGTGGGTCCCCTATCTCTATCTCTGGGCTGTGCTCTGGGCCATGACCATGCTCCTGCCCAAGGCCCTCCCGGGCTGGCTGCAGGCCCCGGCTTACGCCGGGCTCTGCGCCCTCTTCGGGCTGATCTACGGTTCCCTCTACGCCCCCTGGCAGGCCGCTCTGTATCTGGGCTGGGATCTGAAAAAGGTCCTGGCCTGGATCGCGGCGGGTCTGCCCTGGGACCTTGTCCACGCCGTGGGCAACCTGGCCCTGGGCGCCCTGATCCTGCCACTGACGGAGCTGCTGCGGGATCTGGAGCGCCGAATTGCCCCGGCATAGTCCCCAACGCAAAAGAAGGAAGCCTTGCGGCTTCCTTCTTTTGCGTTGGGTTGATTTTTAGTTTCCGCAGGCTTCCCCGGCGGCGGCCCATTGCCTTCCCCTTGAGGGGAAGGTGGACTCCGGCGTCTCACGCAAGCCGGAGGACGGATGAGGTGGGGGATCGTCCCTTGCTGCGTTGGAATGGCAGTGCAGCTTGTCGGGACGCCACCTCATCCGCCCCCTGCGGGGGCACCTTCCCCTCAAGGGGAAGGCTTTGCGGGGAGCTCAGTTGCCGCAGGCGTTTTTGCCTCAGTTGCCGTAGGCGGCGGCTGCGGCGTCTACGTAGTGGAGCAGGGCGTTGAAGAGGGCGAGCTCGGCTTTGCTGGCGTCCTCGTTCTGGCGGGCCTGCTTGGCGTAGCCCTCCACGGACCAGGTCAGGGGCGTGCCGGTCTCCGTTCCGTCGGCGACGGGGACGAAGTCGAAGGCGGTGCGCATATCCTCAGCCTCGAAGCCCGCGTAGTCCGCCATCCAGACGCTGCCGCGCTGCACGGCGTCGATTGTGGCCTTCACCTCGCCGGTCTCGTGGTTCTTCACCAGAACCTGCACCTGGCTGGGGCTGCCCACGCCCCGCACCGTGAGGCTCAGCACCACACGGTTCATCACGGAGACGGAGCCGTAGACGTTGGGGCCGTTGGAGCCGTTCTCCAGGGTGGCGGGGGCCTCGCCCACGTCGGCAAACTGCTCCATGGCGGCCTGGGCCTCGGCGGACAGGTTGGCGTTCACCAGGTTCTCCGCGTCGAAGTTGAAGTAAACCTGGGCGGCGGCGCCGTAGTTCAGCAGATCGGCGGCCAGCTTGCGGGTGGCGTCGTCGTTGTCGGCCTTCAGCAGCTCCCCGAGGATGTAATCCCGCAGGGTGGTGCTTTCGGTCTCGCTGACATACTCCTTGCCGTTGGCGTCGGTGCCGTGGAAGCTGGCCTTGAAGGGAACGCCCATCTCCTTGGCGGTGATGTCGGTGTAGACGGCGTTCATGATGAAGCCTTCCTCCACGTCCTCGGGGTTGAAGCGCTTGGTCTCGGTGACGTTGCCCTCGGCGTCCAGCTTGGACACCTCGATGTACCAGCTCTCCATCTGGTCGGTGACGGACTTGCGCACGCCGAAGGTGGATTTCAGCTCGATGCCGATGGTGATGGAGGGGTAGATGGTGAAGCCAGCGGCCTCCACCACGTGATGCTCGCGCTCAAGCTCCGCGCCGCAGACGGTGCAGTAGGTGACCATGTCGTAGCCGCCTTCCTGGAGCTCGGTGGGGGCGATCTCGTTCTCCTTCACAGGCTCGCCGGGGGTATGGGCCACGACGGGAACCGTGACGGTCTCGCGGCTCAGCTCCTCGTGGCAGACGGAGCAGTAAACCACGGAGTCATAGGAGCCGGGCACGGTGCAGCTGGGGGCGACCTCGTTCTCGATCACGGGCTCCGCGGGGGTATGGGCCAGCTTCTCCAGGGTCTTGGTCTCGCGGCTCAGCTCCTCGTGGCAGACGGTGCAGTAGACCACCTCGTCATAGGAGCCCTCCGCAGAGCAGGTGGCGGGAACCACGTTCTCCTGGACGGGTTCGCCGGAAGTGTGGCCCAGGGCGGGAACGGTGACGGTCTCACGGGAGAGCTCCTCGCCGCACTCGGCGCAGTAGACCACGGACTCGTAGGAGCCGGCCACGGTGCAGGTGGCGGGAACTTCGTTTTCGATCACGGGCTCCGCGGGAGTGTGGACGTGCTCCTCTTCGATGAGGGTGGTGTAGTAGGCGGTGCCGGCCTCGACCTCCACGGCCTTCCACCAGCGCACGCTCAGAGCCGCGCCGTTGCCGGAGATGCTGTTGGAGCTGCCGGCCCAGAAGTAGGGCTCATCCCCCGTGTTCTCTGTTCCGAAGCTGATGTAGGGATAAGAGCCGTTTCTCGCGTTCTTGGCGGAGCTGAAGTTATCCGCCACCGCGGGAATGGTCCAGCGGCAGTAGGAGGAGCTGTAGCTGGGATAGGCGGAGAGATAGGAGCTGGTGTTCATGCCCAGGAAGACGCCGGTGCTCTTGCTGTGGATGGTATAGTAGGTGCCCAGGGAATCCACCACGAAGATATAGCTGTCGCCGACGTTCTTCAGAGTCGTGCCCTCCAGCGTGGCTCCGGTGTTGGCAAAGGCAGTCCGGTTGCCGACGCCCTCAATGCCCTTTCCGGAGCTGGCGGCAGCGGTGCCCTGCATCAGATAGAAGCCGTTGGCGCTGGTTTCGTCGGTACCGTAAGTAATGACATAGTCGCCGGCCAGCTCCGCGGGAGCGGCGGACAGCAGCTCGTAGACGGTCTCCGTGCCGGAGCCGCCCTCGGTGTAGGTGTACAGGGCCTTCAGGGTGATCTCCTGGGGGGCGACGTAGGTGCCGGTGAGGATGTTGGCGGGAAGCTCGGTGACGTTGTCGTAGTCCTCCGTGACCCAGCCCAGGAAGGTATAGCCCTCGGGGGCCTCGGCGCTGGGCAGGGTGATGCCGGTGTTGGTGTTGGAGATCATGTCCGCGGGAGCGGTGATCCCGGCGGGCACGGAGAAGTGCACGGGGTAATCATTGCCCAGAGGCGCGGTGTAGCTGTCCACGAAGCTGTAGCCGCAGACGGTGCAGGTATGGGTGGTGTAGCCCTGCTCGGTGGCGGTGGGGGGCGTTACCACGTCGGTGTAGGAGCAGTCGGCGGTCTCAAGCTCGCCGCAGACGGAGCAGACCCGCTTGTGGGTGCCGTCGTTGTTGGCGGTCCAGGCGCCGAAGCTGTGATCGCCGGTGGCGGGGATCACGGTGCTCTCCAGGCTGATCTCATTCTCTCCCGCCTCGTCGGAGAAGAGCTTGCCGCAGACAGTGCAGCGCCAGTAGGCGCTGTGGCCCTCGGCTCCGCAGCTGGGGGCCACGGCAGCCACGTACTCCATCTCATGCTCGTGCTCAGCCACCACGGGGTCGGTCCAGTAGTAGGTGGTGGTGTCGTCCACTTCCTGCCACAGCTGGGTCTTGTTGGTGGTGTAGCCGGTGTTCACAACAAAGTAGCTGTTGGAGCCCTTCACCAGGTAGGTGTACGTGGCGCTGCCGATGTTGTTGATCTTCATGCAGGCGTTGGAGCTGTCGTAGGCGAAATCCCAGTCGGAATAGCTCTCCTGATAGCTCGCCATATTGTGGAGATAGGTGGATTGCGTACCGATCCAGTACTGGGTGGCCACGTTCCGGATGCTGTAGTGGGCGCCGTTGGAGGGGGCCACCTGGAAGACATACTCCGGAGCCACGTTCCGCAGAACGTCCCCGTCCAGGGTGATGCCGGTGTTCTCAAAGAGGATGGAGGCCCCGGCGGTGGAGGATTCAATGCGGATGTCGGTGCTCAGGCCCTTGAGGACCAGGTTGCCCGCGCCGCCGGTGATGACATACTTGCCGGACCAGTCGGCAGGCGCGGCGGTGAGCTTCTGGTAGTAGACCTCGCCGCTGCCCTCCATGCGGGTATAGACCGCATAGAGCGTGGCGTTGCCGGTGACGGTGTAGGCCGCGCCGGGGGCGTAGAAGACGGGCTTGTCGGTGGTCTCGTCGATCTGGTGATCCATCCAGCCGGCGAAGCTCCAGCCCTCGGCGCTGACGCTGACGGTCTCGGGCAGGGTGATCTCATCCAGCACCAGGGCGGTCTGGCTGCCCTCGTCCTTGCCGGAGGCCACGAAGCTCACGGTGTAGCTGGGCTTGGGGGCAAAGTTGACCAGGACGGTGCAGTCGGTGGTGGCGGTGACCAGGATGGTGTTGCCGTTGACGGTGCAGGAGCCGCTGCCCTGGGTGACTTCGGCCTTCTCCACGTAGTAACCGGCGGCGGGGGTGGCGGTGATGGTGGTGCCGGTGACGGAGACGGTGCCCCAGGCCTCGTTGTTGGAGACCGCGGTGACGTTGAAGGCGGGCTCCGTGGGCTCCACGCTGGTCTCGTTGGAGGCGTAGTCGCCCACCAGGACCTTGTAGCCGCTGGGCAGATTCAGACCGCTGATGTCGAAGGTGTAGGTGACGGTCTCGCCCTTGGCGCTCTGCTCGGGGACGATGCCGGTGTAGGTGGTGGAGCCGGCGGCGTTCACCAGGGCGATCCAGGCGATGTAGCAGTTGTCCTGGGCCTGGACGGTGACGGTGGAGCCGTTCTTGACAGCGGAAAGGACCGTGGGGGCGGTGTCGTCCACAAAGAAGTCATAGCCCACCATGGCGCCCCGGCCCAGCACGTTGTTCTTCAGCACGGTCTGGAACGAGGAGGAGGTCAGATAGCCCGCGGAGGCGGCGGTCTTGTCGCTGGCCACCTGCATGGCGTTGTACTCGGGGATGGCGTAGAAGCCCACCCGGAAGTGCTCACCCTCGGAGCCGTAGGTGGAGACCGCTTTGTTCACAGAGTAGGTGGAGGTGGAGGTGTTGACCCAGGCGGAGGAGCTCTGGTTGTAGTACATGCCGGAGACGTTGGTGCTGCTCACCGAGGCGCTGATGACGCTGGTGACCTTGCCCGCGTCGTCCAGCTTGGTGGCGGCGAAGCCGGTGGTACCGGCGGCACGGACCAGCTTGTACTGGATCTGATAGATGGTGTCGGTGGAGCGCAGGGCCAGCTTCTCATAGGGGAAGGGAGCCTCGGCGGTGTAGGGGTTGCCGGTGACGTACTTGGTGCTGCTGCCGCGCTTGTAGGTCATGTAGTTGGTGGCAGAAGCGCCGGAGTAGTTGGTGCGGGTATCGCCGTAGACGTTCTTGTCCACGTAGGAGAGGGTGTCGAACATGGAGGGATCCGTCCAGGAGCCGTAGAAGCCCAGGATGGGGATGGAGTGCCGCACGTCCAGCTTTTCGCCGTCGGAAGTGGTGGTCTGGCTCTCCACATAGGTGAAGCCCTCCACGTAGGCGCCGGAGGGATAGAGGGCGTCAAACTCGCTCATGTCGGCGGGGATGTGGATGGTGACGGTGACGGACTTGCTGCTGCCTGCGGGAACGGTGACGGAATCGCCGGTGGAGTAAGTGACCTCCCAGGGCAGGGCCGCGGTGGACTTGGACATGTAGGCGACGCCGTCCTGCTCGTAGCGATCCTGGGTGAAGAGGTCGGTGGAGAGGCTGTAGGTCTGCGCCTGGGCGGCGGTGTTGTAGAGGGTGAAGCTGTAGCTGTAGCTGCCGGACTTCTCGGGCTTGTCGCCGATCTCCGCCTTGACCTTGCCGTCGGCATAGGAGAGGGTGGCGTCGGCGTTCATGAAGATCACGGAGCTGGCGTGGACCGCCTGCCGCACGTTGACCAGGCCGGAGCCCTGCTGGAGGATGGGGTAGTAGGGGCCGGTCTTGGAGTCGATGTGCATGGGCACGGCGGTGGACATCAGAAGGCTCTGCATGATCTGGCGGTTGGTCTTGCCGGAGATGCTGATGTTGTTCTCCTTGATGTACTGGGCCAGGGTGGCAGTGAGGCCGGTGACGTGGGGGGCGGCCATGGAGGTGCCGGACATCAGCTCATACTGGTCGGAGCCGCCGGCGGTGCCGGAGGAGGTCTTGTTGGTGCCCCAGATGGAGTAGATGTTGCCGCCGGGGGCGGTGATCTCGGGCTTCATCAGCAGGGAGCCGGGGGCGCCCCAGGAGGAGAAGACGCTCATTTCCGCATTGTCGGTGAGCTCGGCGGAGACCTCGTTGGCCTCCACCTTGACGCTGCCGGTGTAGTAGGTGTAGGACCCGGCGGTGTGGGCGGTGGAGTTGGCCTTGATGGTGTTGGCATCGGCCAGGGTGATGGAGACCATGGGGAAGGTTCCGGTGTAGTCGTCCAGGGCCATGTTGATGGTGCCGTCCACGTTGTTGGCCACAATCAGGGCCTTGGGGCTGTAGCTCTTGAGGTTGTTGCCCTTTTCATAGAAGGAGATCTCGCCGCGGTTGACGATGACCACCTTGTTCTTCAGCAGGGAGCTGCCCAGGGCGCTGTATTCCGCCGCGGTGCCGGTGCCGTCGATGTAGACGTAGTCATAGCTTCCGGCCACGGTGGTCATCTTGGCGCCGGAGGAGTCGGTCTCGGAGTAGAAGACCGTCTGATTGCCGTTGAAGGTCAGGGGCGCGCCGGTGACGCCGGTGTTGTCGGCGGAGGCCACGCAGAGGCTGTTGACAAAGGTGCCGGGGCTGCCGCCGGTGTGCATATACACGTCCTGGATGTAGAGATCCCGGGCATAGGTGCTGGTGTCCAGGAAGTAGGCGAAGTCGAAGGAGTTGCCCGCGGAGATGGAGGTAACCATCTTGGGGTTGGAGGAGGCGTTGGCCAGCTTGTTCATGACGGTCTGGTAGCTGGAGGTGTAGGTGAAGCCCTGGACGGCGGAGCCCAGAGACAGGTTCACCGCGTCGCAGCCCAGGACAATGGCGTCCTCAATGGCGGCCATGTAGTCGGAGTCGCTGGCGCCGCCGTTCGCGCCGAAGACCTTCATGATGAAGAGCTGGGCGTCGGGGGCCATGCCCACGGCGTGGACGGTGGAGGCAGCGTCCACATAGGAGCTGCCGCTCTTGATGAAGCGGTTGCCCGCGGCGATGCCCGCCACGTGGGAGCCGTGCTCGCCCTGGGTATCGTTCAGGTGGGTGATGGTGGTGCTATTGTCCACATAGTTGTAGCCGAAGGGGATCTTGGTGGTGCGGTAGGTGCCGGAGGAGCCGTTCAGCTGGCTCTTGACGCTGTTCAGGTTGGCGCTGGTGAAGAGGCTGACGTTCTTGCCGGTCTGCTGGATGGCGTAGTTGAAGGCGTCGGCGTCCACGGACTGGTGGGTGGTGTCCAGACCGGTGTCGATAATGGCAACACGGGAGCCCGCGCCGGTGTAGCCCTCGGCCCAGGTGTCGGCGGCCCCCACCATGAAGAGGGAGGTGTTGGCGGTGTTGGGATGATCCTCCTCCGCGTCCTTGGGGGCCTCGTACTGGTTCTCCAGGAAGACGCTCTTGACGCCGGGCACCGCCCGAATGGCGTCCAGGTCGCCGTAGCGAACCTCAGCGGAGATGACGTTCATCAGCAGGGTCAGATTCCATTTGACGTTCAGCTTGGCGCCGATGGCGGCCTCAATCCGGGCCTGGACCTCGGACTGCTTGGCCTTCAGGCTGTCCCGGTAGCGGACCGCAGCGGTGTTTTCCGCAATGTGTTCCATGGAGTAGCCCATATCCAGCGTGGCGGGCTCTTCCAGTTCAATGGATACGCGAACCAGGTCCGTGGGCTTGAAGGGCTCAAGCTCCCCGGAGAGCTCCGCGGCGTCTGTGGAGGGGGTGAGGGGACTGCGCTCCGCGGCGGTCTCCGCGCTGACAGCGGGTACCAGCAGGGTTCCCAGCAGCGCCAGAACCAGCAGCAGGGAGAGCAGCTTGCGCAGGGTCTTGAGGTGTTGCATAGAAGTATCTCCTTTTCTGAATTTGCCCGTAGGCATCCTCTATATTTAAGCACTTTTTCCGAAAAAAATCAATGGAAAGGCGAAATAATTATGAAAGCTACATAAATTTTTGAAATCGGGGGAAGAAGGGGGCACTGCGGGCGAATTGATAATTGAAAGTTGAAAATTGAAAATGTCGGAGTTTTCAAATTGCGATTTGAAAACATTGAAAATGGGAACGGGAGTTACGGATTGCCACGACCAGTCTGCGGACTGGTCTCGCAATGACAAATTCGGGACGTTTTCCGCCGTAGGGGACGGGTTCACCGTCCCGCCGTACCCCGCCCGCCCCGCCTGTAGCGCCGGCAATCTGCCGGCCATGCGTCCCGCCGTACCCTGCCCTGCCCGCCTGTAGCGGCGGTCATTGACCGCCATATGCCCGTCCGTAGGGACGGCTCTCTGCCGTCCGCGTACCCCGCCCCGCCGCAGCCCGCCCGCGCCTCCAACCCGTAGGGGCGGCTCGCCTGTGCCCTTTATGGGTATATACGCCGCAAGGCGGATGAGCCGCCCGGTTTGCGGCGCAAACCATCGCCCGGCGGGCGATCCCGGCCGGTATCGCAACCGGAAGCGTGTCGAAGGAGCGGAAGCACAGCGGAAAATGCGCGTTCAAAAGCTTGAAATACGTCCAACGCAAAAGGAGGAGGCCATGCGGCTTCCTCCTTTCGCGTTGGGTTTTTTTTTTGTCTCAGTTTCCGCAGGTCCCCTGCGGCGTCCCATTGCCTTCCCCTGGAGGGGAAGGTGGACT
>JAFXYD010000099.1 GCA_017541995.1 Oscillospiraceae bacterium | reverse complement strand
TTCTGGCGGGCCTGCTTGGCGTAGCCCTCCACGGACCAGGTCAGAGGCGTGCCGGTCTCCGTGCCGTCGGCGACGGGGAAGAAGTCGAAGGCGGTGCGCATATCCTCGGCCTCAAAGCCCGCGTAGTCCGCCATCCAGACGCTGCCGCGCTGCACGGCGTCGATTGTGGCCTTCACCTCGCCGGTCTCGTGGTTCTTCACCAGGATCTGGACCTGGCTGGGAGTCCCCAGACCCCGGACCGTGAGGCTCAGCACCACCCGGTTCATGACGGAGACGGAGCCGTAGACGTTGGGGCCGTTGGAGCCGTTCTCCAGGGTGGCGGGGGCCTCGCCCACGTCGGCAAACTGCTCCATGGCAGCCTGGGCCTCGGCGGACAGGTTGGCGTTTACCAGGTTCTCCGCGTCGAAGTTGAAGTAAACCTGGGCAGCCGCGCCGTAGTTCAGCAGGTCGGCGGCCAGACGGCGGGTGGCGTCGTCGTTGTCGGTCTTCAGCAGCTCTTCGATCACGTAATCCCGGACGGTATTGGTGACGGTATTGCTGTAGGTCTCGCTGCCGTCGGCGGCAAAGCCGTGGAAGCTGGCGGCGTAGCGCACCCCCATCTCCTTGGCGGTGATATCGGTGTAGACGGCCTCCCGGATGTAGCCCTCGGAGACGGCGCCCTCCTGGCCCGCGCCGAAGCGCTTGGTCTCGGTGACGTTGCCGGAGGCGTCCAGCTTGCTGACCTCAATGTACCAGCTCTCGAAGCGGTCGGTGACGGTCTTGCGGACGCCGAAGGTGGTCTGAATCTCGATGCCGATGCCGATGGAGTTGTAGAGGACGATGCTCTCATCCAGAACGGGCTCCGCGGGGCCGGTGGCGGGGATGGTAACATGCTCGCGGCTCAGCTCGGCATTGCAGCGGGTGCAGTAGACCACGCTGTCGTAGCCGCCTTCAGCGGTGGCAGTGGGCTCCACGTAGTTCTCCTGGACGGCCTCGCCGGGGTTGTGGCCCAGGGCGGGCACGGTGACGGTCTCGCGGGATATTTCTTCATTGCAGCGCTGGCAGTAGACCACGGAGTCGTAGGAGCCGGCCTCGGTGCAGGTGGGCTCCACGTTGTTCTCCACCACGGCGGCCTTGGGATCGTGGCCCAGGGCGGGAACGGTGACGATCTCACGGGAGAGCTCCTCGCCGCACTCGGAGCAATAGACCACGCTGTCATAGGATCCGGCGGCGGTGCAGCTGGGATCCACGTTATTCTCGATCACGGCCTCGGCGGGGCTGTGCTCATGGACAGGCTCCCCAATGACGGTGGTATAGTAGGCGGTGCCGAGCTGGGCTTCCTTCCACCAGCGGACGCTGGCAGCGGCGGAGGTGCCGGAGCTGCCGGACCAGAAGTAGCTGTTGCTGGTGCTGAAGCTCAGCAGGGGATAAGTGCCGTTGCCCGCATTGGTGGCGGAGGCGGCGTTGGTTCTGGTACCGGGGGTCCAGTCACAGCGGGTGGCGGTGTAGGCGGTGTAACCGGCCAGAATGGAGCTGGTGTTCATGCCCACATAGGTTCCGGTGGAGGCGCTGCGGATGCTGTAATAGCTCCCCTGAGGCTCCAGAGTAAAGACGTAGGCTTCCGCCACGTTGGACAGGGTGCTGCCCTCCAGGCTCACGCCGGAGGCCGCGTAGGCCGCGGCGTTGGCGGTGTTCTCAATGGAGGCGCCGTTGGAGCTGGGGGTCACGCCCTTCATCAGGTACATACCGGTGTCGATGCCGTAGGAGATGACGTAGTTGCCGGTCCAGTCGGCGGGAGCGGCGGTGACCAACTCATAGACCTTCTCACCGCTGCCGCCCTCGCTGTAGGTGAACAGGGCCTTCAGGGTGATTTCGGCGGGAGCCTCGTAGCTGCCGGTGAGGATGTTGGCGGGGCGGGTCTCCACGTTGTCATAGTCCTCTGTGACCCAGCCCAGGAACTCATAGCCCTCGGGGGCCGTGACGGCGGGCAGGGTGATGCCGGTGCCGGGGACGGAGATCATGTCGGCAGGCCTGGTCACACCGGCGGGGACGGAGAAGTGGACCGTATAACCCGCAGGGCCGGTATAGACGGTATTCACGGTGACGGTGACGGTGGCGGCCACCTTGGTGAGACGGTAGCTGCCGTCGCCGTTGTCCTTGAAGTTCTTGTAGCTGCCGGTGGGCTCGGCGGTGATGGACTCCAGCTCATAGCCGTTGGCAAGCTGCAGCACGAAGTTCACCTGACCGTTGCCGTTGAGGTCCACCACACCGGAGTCGCTGTTCCGGGCCAGAGCCACGGTGGCGTTCTCCACGCCCCCGGTGCTGAGATCCTGGGTTGGGTAGGCGGTGACGCTGGCGCCCGCGCCGCAGACAAAGACGGCCTTGGGGGCCTCGACGCCGCAGTGGATGCAGAAGCCGTTCTCGTCAAACTCGTGGTCGCAGAGGCCCTGGGCGGCGTTGACGGTGACGGTGACGTCCTGGTTGATCTTGGTGACGCGGTAGGCGTTCTCCACGCCCACGTCGGCGGGGTACTTGATGGCGTTATAAGAGCCTGCGGGCGTGACCTCGATGCTTTCCACGCCGTATCCGTCCTCCAGCGTCACCGTGAAGTTCAGCTGGCCGGAGCCGGAGATGTCGATGGTACCGGCGGAGTTCCGGACAAAGACGGTCTGCGCGTTGGCCACGCCGCCGGTGCTTAGGTCCTGGCTGGGGTAGAAGGTGACGCTGACGCCCTCGGAGCAGACGAAGGTGGCTTTGAAGGCCTCCTGGCCGCAGCGGCTGCAGACGCCGGTGCTCTCGTCGAAGTCATGGCCCAGGGCGGAGGGAGAGGCAATGGCGTTGGTCTCGCCGCAGACGGTGCAGGTGTAGGTTGTGACGCCGGGCTCGGTGCAGGTAGGCTGTGTGGTCACCACACCGGCGTCCCAGGTATGGCCCTCGGCGCAGGGGTTGGGGCCGCCGGTGGGATCGGTGAAGTTGGTGCGGTACTGGCCGCCGCAGACAGAGCAGGTGTAGAGATCATAGCCCTCCAGGGTCTCGGTGGGGGCCACGGTCACATAGCTCCAGCTGTGGCCCGTGGGGGCGATCTCCTGGGTGAGGGTGTCGCCGCAGACGGAGCAGGTGGCGGTCCTGACCCCGGGCACGGTGCAGCTCGGAGCCTGGGTCTGGACGTAGGCGCCGTACTGGTGCTCGGTCCAGAAGCGCTCCGTGGTGGGGGTGGAGCTGTCGGAGCTGATGGACCAGCCGGTGCTGGTGGTCATGCTGGGATCGGAATAGATGGCGTAGTTGATGTTCTTGGGGGCCTTGACGCTGAAGACGGTCTGGCTGGAGGCGTTCTTCACCACCACGGTTTTGCCGGAGGAGATGGTGGAGCCGCTGCCGCCGCCCCAGCCGCCGCCGGAGGAGCCGTACTTGACGTAGGGCTGGCTGGTGGAGGTGCTGGGGTTCTCATTCATGGGATTGGTGCCGCCGCCGAAAACGGTGCCCCCCTTGACGGTCATGGTGCCGTCGGAGTCCAGGGGGGAGTTGTCCCCGTTGGGGGCCTGGGCCCAGACGATGGACTTGCCGCCGGTGATGTTCAGCGGGCCGTTGGAGTCCAGGCCGTCGCCATTGCAGTTGACAAAGACGTTGCCGCCCTTGATATTCAGAGAGTAGTCGCCGGTGCTGCCGCTGCCTCCGCCGCCGCCGGGGTTCCAGGGGCTGGGATCGGAGCCGCTGGAGCTGCCGCCCGCGGCGTTGATGCCGTCGTCGGAGGCCGTGACGCTGTAGCAGCCGGAGTTGATGTTGACGTTCATGGCCTCCAGGCCCTCGTAGGAGGTGGAGACGGTGAGATGGACGGCGCAGTCGCTGCCGTTCACGGCGCCGAAGTCCGCCTGGGTCTCGGCGTGGACGCCGTCGTCCCCGGTCTGGATCGCAAACTCGCCGCCGTTGATGACGATGGTGCCGTCGGAGTGGATGGCGTCGTCGGCGGTGTTCAGATTGAAGCTGCCGCCGTTGATGGTGACCACGTTGGTGCCCGCCACGGTCTCGTCGTCGGAGGGATTGGTGCCCTTGATGCCCTTGCAGCTCATGGTGTCCTTGTCGAAGGAGCTGTCGTTGTAGCCGGCGCCGGCCTGGATGGTGAAGTCGCCGCCGTTGATGGTGAGATTCTGGGCGGACTGGATGCCGTCGCTGGCGGATTGCAGATTGAAGACGCCGCCGTTGATGACGATATCCGCGGCGCAGCCGGCGGAGGCGTCCACGGCGTCGGGGTCGGTGCGGATGCAGTCGCCGCTTTCGGTGGTGACGGAGATGCTGCCGCCGTTGATCACCAGGCTGTTGTCGCTGGAAATGCCGTTCTTGGCGGAGTTGATGTTCAGCGTCAGCTCGTCGATGGTGAGGCTGCCGTACTCGCCCACCTTCAGGGCGTTCTTGGTGGCGCAGATCAGATTCAGCGTGCCCGCGCCGTTGAGGGTCAGATTGGAGTAGGACTTGCCCTTGATGACCGCGGACTCGGCGTACTCGATGTTGGTGCCGTCGCCGCCGTCGGTGGTGGGATCGCCGTAGTTGTCGGCGTTGTTGAAGGCGGCGTCCGCCAGGGTGTTGGTGAAGCCGCCCAGGGCGGTGATGGTGGCGGTGGTGGTGGACTCCTTCTTCACCGTGATGGGGGCGGTGAAGGAGGACTTCATATCCAGGCCCGCCAGCAGGATCACGGCGGGATCGGTGGCGGCCTTCTTCACGCAGATGGCGGAGTCGTTGGCCGTGCCGGTGAAGACGTAGGTGCCGCCGGTCTTGGCGATGTTCACCAGCAGCTTATAGGCGTCGGTGTTGGCGTAGACCTTGTTGCCGTCGGCGTTCACGGTCTCCGGCAGGGGGTAGCTGACGTCGCCCACCACGTATTCCTCCACCGCGGCGTTGACGCCGGTGACCTGGTAGTTCAGGTCGCTGCCCTCGATGACGGTGAGAGTGTCGCCGTCAAAGACGAAGGTGGTGTAGCCGATGGGGATGTCGAAGATCTCATAGCCCGCGGCGGTCTGGACCGTCAGCCGGGCCACGCCCACGGCGCCCGCCTTGCCCAGGACCCGGACCTTGCTGCCCCGGATCTCCACAATGGCCAGCTCGTTGTTGTCCACCTCCGCGGAGAGGGGGGTGCTGCTGCAGCTGATGACAGCGCCGCGGTTGCCCGTGAGGGCGGCGGTGCAGACGCTGTCGGTCTCAGCCGAGACCGCCGGGACCATGCCCAGGATCATGCAGAGGCAGAGAACCCAGGCCAGGACTTTGCGAATGTGCTTCATAAGGGTATTCTCCTTCCATGATAAAATGGTATCTTCATCATAGGCCGGAGAACCTTAAAGGGACATTAAAAAAGCCGCCCGAACTGTGTGGATTTGAGGAAAAACCGCGGGCGCGGAGGACTTTACCACTGGGGATGAATGATCTGCCGCAGATACCGGTCGTAGATCTCCTCCACCCCCCGCAGCTGCTCCCGGGTCAGGGGCGGCAGCTGGGCGGCCCGTACATTCTCCGGCACCTGGGAGGCCCGGCTGGCCCCGGGGATCACCACGCTGATCTCCGGGTGGGCCAGCACCCAGCGGATGGCGATGGGGGCCAGATCCTGGGTGCCGAAGAGCCGCTTCAGCTCCTCCACGGCCTCCAGCCCCAGCTCGTAGGGCACGCCGGAGAAGGTCTCCCCCTTGTCGAAGGAGGCGCCCTCCCGGTTGTAGCTCCGGTGGTCCTTGGGGCCGAAGACGGTGTCGGCGCGATAGCGCCCCGTCAGCAGGCCGCTGGCCAGGGGCACCCGGGCGATGACGCCCAGCTCTTTCTCCGCCGCCCTGGGAAGCAGCTCGTCCAGGGGCTTGAGGCGGAACATGTTGAACACGACCTCAATGGCGGAGATGTCGTATTCCATGGCCTGGAGGCCCTCGGCGGTCTTCTCGATGCTGACGCCGTAATCCGCGATTTTCCCCAGACGCTTCTGCCGCTCCAGCTCCGCGAAAATGTCGTCCCGGGCGAAGACGGAGCTGGGGGGACAGTGCAGCAGCACCAGATCCAGCCGCTCCAGCCGCAGGCGGGTCAGACTGTCCTCCACAAATCCGGCGATGGCCCCGGGGGTGTACATCTCCGGGCTGTGGGGCTTGAGCCTGCGGCCGCACTTGGTGGCGACGTAGAATTTCCCGGGATGGGCGGCAAGGTATTCCCCGATGGTCTCCTCGCTCTTGCCGCCGTTGTAGACGTCCGCCGTGTCGATGAAGCTGATTTCCGCCGCCTCGGCGGCCTCCAGGATGCTCCAGGCCTCCTCCCGGTTGAAGGGCTCGCCCCATTTGGTTCCCAGCTGCCAGGTGCCCAGGCCGATCTCGCTGACCGCCCGGCCGGTCTTGCCCAAAATACGCTGTTTCATGCGCTTGCGTCCTCCGTTTCATCATAATCTGAGGATGGTGCGTCCTCTCAGTCAAATGGTATGCTGCCCCCAGCATACCGGAAAAGCGGAGATTTTGCAAGCCCTTTGTCGGCAAAACTTGAAATTGCCCCGGGAAAGGAAAACCCGTCCCGCCGGGGGAGCGGACAGGCCCGGGAGGGCTGCCCGGGGCTCCGCCCGCCGGGCTGGCCGCGGCGCAAAAAATTTCAGAAAAGGCTTGACAATCCCGGATTTTGTGCTATAATATCCCCGTTGCTTGCGGGTGTAGCTCATCCGGTAGAGCGCCACCTTGCCAAGGTGGAGGTAGCGAGTTCGAGCCTCGTCACCCGCTCCATGAAAAATCCTCGTCTTAGGACGAGGATTTTTCAGTACCAAGCGAAAGCCATAAACGATTTTTCACACTGTCAGGAGGTATGCGTACCGTGCAGCTGAGCGACACGGTTTCCCTGCGGCAAATGACCCCGCAGATGTACCATGCCTATTATCGGGAGTACCAAAATGACCCGGATCTGTTTCTGGACAAGACACAATGCAAAGCCTTTTCCTATACGCCGGAATGGGTCGATGCGTATATCCGGCGACAGATGGAGCGCAAACGCCTCTGCCTTGCGGTGATGCTCGGGGATGAAATAGCCGGAGAGATCATTCTCAAGGACATTGTGCCGCGCAAGTCCGCCACCCTGGGCATCTGCATGAAAAATGACCGTTACAAGGGCAAAGGCTATGGGACGCAGGCGGAGCGACTGGCCGCTGACTTTGTGTTTCATACCCTGGATATCCCCGTGCTTTACGCGGATTCCATACTTCCCAACCTGCGCAGCCGGCATGTGCTGGAAAAGGCGGGTTTTTACCCGCTGCGGACAGAGGGAAATTTTCAATACTATGCCATGAAGCGACAGGACCGGGGGCCCGACGGACTTTTGCTTGCCACTTGCTTTGAACCCTTCGGCGGGGAGGAGAGCAACGCCTCCGCGAAGGCGCTGGCCCTGCTTCCAGAGCGGATCGGAGCGTGGAGCGTCGTGAAGCAGGAGCTTCCCGTGGTTTTCGGCCTGGCGGGGGAGAAGTGCCGCGCACTGATCGACGCCCTGCGGCCCGACGCCGTGCTGATGCTGGGCCAGGCCGGGGGCCGGAGCGCCGTCCCCCCGGAGCTGGTCGCCCGGAACCTCCGATGGGCCAGGATCCCCGACAACGCGGGCCGGAGCCCAAAGGGGGAGCCCGTGATCCCCGGCGGGGAGGACGCCCTGTTCGCCACCCTGCCGGTGGAGGCCATGACCGAGGCCATCCGCGCCGCCGGTCTGCCCGGTGCCCTGTCCGCCTCCGCGGGCCTCTACGTCTGCAACGATCTGTACTACAGCGTCCTGCATCATCTGCGGGGCAGCGGCATTCCCGCCGCCTTCCTGCACCTGCCCGCCGCCGAGACCTTGGCCCCGGCCCGGAGCGCCCGGGCCCTGGAGGCCGCCGTGGGCGCCATTGCACGGAACGCATCATATTAAAGGAGAAGCAAAATGGAAGAATTACTGGACATTCTCAACGACATCAATCCCGACGTGGACTATGAGACCGAGGACAGGCTCATCGACGGCAAGGTGTATGACTCCTTCAGCATCATTACCCTGATCTCCGCCATCTCCGAGGCCTTCGACGTCGAGCTGGGGCCGGAGCACCTGATCCCCGAAAACTTCAACAGCGCCAAGGCCATGTGGGCCATGATCCAGCGCATCCGGGAGGACGAATAAGCCCGGCGTCCCGGGGCGGAGCGCCGGAGGTCAGAAGGGAGAAGCCTATGCAGATCCAAACCGTGCTCTTTGACTTCGACGGCACCGTCTTCGATACCGTGGAGGGCATCACCAAGAGCATCCAGTACGCCCTGCGCAAGCACGGCAGGGAAGAGCCCCTGGAGCGGCTTCGCTGCTTTGCCGGGCCCCCGCTGGTGGAAAAGTTCATGGAGGTCTACGGGGTGGAGGAGGCCGAGGCGGAGGCCCTGGTGACGGACTTCCGGGAGCGCTACGTTCCCGTGGGGGTCTACGAGAGCCGCCCCTTCCCGGGGATCCGTCCGATGCTGGAGCGGCTCCGGGCCGCAGGCCTGGGGCTGGGGATCGCCACCTCCAAGCCCCAGAATATGGCGGAGCTGCTGCTGGAGCGTTCCGGTCTGAAGGAATGCTTCCAGGTCATCGTGGGCAGCTGCCCCGGGCTGAACAACGAAAAGAAGTCCGATATCGTCCGCAAGGCCATGGCCCGGAGCGGCAGCGCTCCGGAGCACACCCTGCTGGTGGGGGACACGAAATACGACGTCCTGGGGGCCGCCCAGTGCGGCATTCCCTGCGTGGGCGTGGCCTGGGGCTACGCCGAGCCCGGGGAGCTGGAGGCCGCCGGAGCAATCTGCGTGGTCCCGGACCCCGAGGCCCTGGTCCGGCTCCTCACCGGGGCGGCGGAGAGCCCCGAGGGCCCGGCTTGAAAAATTTTTTCAAAAATCGAAAAATAATGCTTGCTTTTTCCAAACTGCTGTGCTATAATACCCATGCTGTCAGGGAGACAACAGCTCCGGCAGCCAGATGGGGGTATAGCTCAGCTGGGAGAGCGCTTGAATGGCATTCAAGAGGTCAGCGGTTCGATCCCGCTTATCTCCACCAAAACAAAAAGGACGTCGAAAAGACGTCCTTTTTGTTTTGGTAAAGGTAGGTTAGGGGAGAAGCGCCGTTCGAACACAAGGATTTCTTTTGCGCCAGCAAAAGCGCCGCTTCAGCGGCGGGGCGGCGCAGCCGGCCAAATCCGCAGTGTCACGGAGGGGCGCAGCCCCGGAGTATCCCGCTTATCTCCACTCTGACACAGGGGACGCTCTGACACAGGGGACGGTTCTCTGCGTCTCGTTTCCATGGCTGTTTTTCTGTTCCCGGGAGGGCCGAAGCCCTCCCGGGCGGTGTTTTCCGCCGGGAAATCGGCTGATTTTGCCGGAAAACAAGGGAAAAACGGCGCTTCACGGGCAACACAAGGAACCGTCCCCTACTGTTCACAAGGTGTTCGTGAAGATGCTCGAAAAGTTGGGTTACGATATCCAGATCACGTATGGTATTCATTACGGCATATAAATTCTAATTTAATGCTGCTTTTTGATGATTAAAAACCAAAAAGCAGCAATACGACACAATTGTCTGGTGGAAAAACGTCTTTCTCTCACTTTCTGACGTGGCTTTTTGCGGACAATTGATTTAAAATAGCACTTGAAAGGAGGCGCGTCATGATAGATAGAACTAAAATCGGAGATTTCTTAAGAGCATTAAGAAACGAAAAAGGTATGACGCAGGAAGATCTTGCAGAGAAATTTGGAGTATCTTCCCGAAGTGTTTCTCGATGGGAAAACGGTAATACGATGCCGGAGTTAGGCCTTCTGGTAGAGTTGGCTGTTTTCTACGACGTAGACATCAAAGAAATGATTGAAGGAGAAAGGAAAAGTGAGAGTATGGAAAAAGATGTTGTTGAAACATTGACAAAAGCTGCTGATTATGCAAAGGAAGAAAAGAAACATGCAATTAAGGCGAAGACATTGATTGCCAGTGTAGGAACATTATTGGTAATTTCCGTGGTTGTTTTATTGGTATGGTTTGCAAAGACTGTTCCTTTTACAAGTGTTGCGATACAAAATATATCTGTGAAATCCGCATATCGTTATGAAACAGAGGACGGATATAAGTATTTTGTAACGTATGAGGCTCCTAACTATACTGGCCCCACAAAAGTAAAATATTCCTATGAAGAGGGATCAACACTATCTATAAACGTACAGAGAGTTCTTATATATTCCATTGATCCAGATTACCCGAGTTCAACACATATTTTCGTGTATGAATGCGGCTGGGAAAGAAACGATAATGGCGGACGCGATTTTTCGGATTTTGATAGGGTAACATTTGCTGGCGAAGACATTTGGGTAAAAGACAGAAATCAGGATGATCAGGTTCCGGACTATGTATATGCATATGAGAATTTTAATAGCTCGAATGGTGAAATAACCGGTTGGGTTATAGAAGATGATTATTTACAGGCATTTTACAAAGATGGATCATCTGTAAAATGGGATTATGAAGGTAATACTTTGTTTGATAATCGAGAGTAAGCTTTATATGACCATTTATATTGCAGAGCAACAAATTCGGGTTCTGGTTATCGGTTTTACTCAGCAAGCCGGGCGTAGGGGCGGTCATTGGCCGCCCGCCCGAGGCAGAGGCCTGCCGTTAACCACCCGTCCGTAGGGGCGGTCATCGGCCGCCCGGTTTGCGGAGCAAACAATCGCCC
>JAFXYD010000002.1 GCA_017541995.1 Oscillospiraceae bacterium | reverse complement strand
TGCATCAGTTGGCGAAGACCGCGACACAGGAATCCACGTAGTGCAGCAGGGCGTTGAAGAGATTCAGCTCTTCCTCGGTGGAATCCTCGTTCAGCCGGGCCTCCTGGGCATAGCCCTCCACGGACCAGGTGATGGGCGTTCCGAACTCCTCGCCGTCGGCAATGGCCACGATATCAAAGGCCGTGCGCATGTCCTCGGCTCCGAAGCCACGGTAGCTTCCCATCCAGATGGAGCCACGTTTCGCGGCGTCGATGATGTCCTTCACCTCGCCGGTCTCATGGTTCCGGATCTGGAGCTGGACCGCATTGGCAGACCCCGCGCCGCGGACTGCCAGGCTCAGAACGATCCGGTTCATGATGGACACGGAGCTATAGATCGTGGGACCCTGGGGGCTGTTGATCTGCTCCGCGGGCGCTTCGCCGCTTGACGCAAACTGCTCCAAGGCTGCAGCAGCATTCTCGCTCAGGTCCTCGTTTGCCAGATGCTCCACGTCATAATCGAAGTAGATCTGGGCGGCTGCGGCAAAGTTCAGCAGGTCGGCGGCCACGATCTGGTATTGGTCGGGCGTCTCATCCGTCACCAGTACGTCAAGGACGACATTGCGGAGGTTATCGATCTGGGTCGGGCTGTAGCTCTCCTGTCCGTTCGGCGCAAAGACATGCAGGGTCGCCGCAAAGGAGGTGCCCAGCTCCTTGACGCTGATATCGGTGTAAACTGCCTGCCAGACAGCGCTCCGGACCATCTCCACGCTTTCACCGCCATCGCCAAAGATCCTTGTCTCGATCGGCTCGCCGTCAGCGTTCAGCTTGCTGACCTCCAGATACCAGGACGCGTTATTCTCCACCATCTCCACCGGGATGGAGTACCGGGTCGAAAGCTCGATGTCGACGGAGATGGAGGTGAAGAAGTTCAGGCTCTCGTCCAGGTATGGATCGGTCAGCTGGGCCTCGATCCAGAAGAAGCCGCCGATTTCGGCCCAGGCGTCGTTCCAGGTCTCGCGGAAGTAGACGTTGACCGTGCCGGAGTGAGGCCCGTCCACGATGTATTCATTGCCCACGCCGTCGGGATACCAGGCGCTGATGGCGCCGTTCTCCACCTTGACCACCTTGACGGGATCGTCCACATTCAGCGCCGTGCTCAGCATGTACTCGCCCTCGGCGTTGGGATTGAGGTCGAAGCGGTCCTCCTCGCGCAGATCGTCCACGGTCCAGCCATTGGGCCCGATCAGATAGAAGCCGTCGGTAATCACAGGCTCCGTGCTGGGGGCAACGCTGAAATTGTCAATGGCCGCGGGGGGCTGGTTTCCGACGCTGGGGTCGTTCGTCCAGAAGAATCCCACCCGGTAAACGCCCTCCGGGACGGCTGTTTTTGTGAGATTCATAGTCTGCCAGTCCCTCGATCCGCACAAGAAGCTGCCCTGATCCAGGGCGATCCAATCCTCGGGCAGAGAATTGTCAAAATCTGACGGAATAACACCGGGCGTCAGCACAGCGCTTTCCGGCACCAGAGCCACCCGGAGATAGTCATAGTCTTCCTCGCCGTTGCAGATCCAATCGTAGGCAAAGTCATATTCTCCGCCCGCGAAGGAGAAGGCCTTCTCGGCGAAGCTGAAGCTTGCGCCATCCGGGGAATACCTGTGGCTGCTGTCGTCGTTGGAGATGTAGAGGGACTTGCTGCCGCCGTTGCTGACGGCCTCGCCTACGATCCAGCGGTTCGTCTGGTCCTCGTTCCCCTGCTTCCAGGTGTTCACTCCCTCAAAGTCCTCGGTATAGCCCGCGTCGGCGGAGACAGGGCCCTCGACGGGGGTGTCGTTGCCGGGAGCAATGCTGAAATTGTCGATGGCGCCGGCAGGCTGAGTTCCCGCGCTGGTGTCGTTCACCCAAATGATCGCTGCCCGGTAGAGGCCCGCCGGGACCTGGACGTCTTCATAGATGTCGTGCTGCCACTCGCTCTGGAGGTTGAGCTTCGCTCCGCCGTCAATGGCGATCCATCCGTCGGGCAGACCGTCGGCGCTGAAGTCTAAGGGGTAGGTGGAACCCGCCGTTACCTCAAAGTCCACGGGGATCAGGGCCATACGGATAAAGTCGTAAGCCGATTCGCCGTCGCCGCGCCAATCGTAGGCGAAGTGATAATTGCCGCCTTCAAAGCTGAAGGTCTTTTCGACAAAGACAAAGGAACTTTTGTAGACGGTATAGGTGTTGCTTGCGCCGCCGTCGTTGGAAACGTAGAGGGCCTTGCTGCCGCCGTTGTTGACGGCTTCGCCCAGGTACCAGGCGTTGGTCTGGCTGCCGTTCTGGATCGTCCAGGTGAATTCGCCTTCAAAGTCATCAAAGAAGCCCTCGTCGGCGGAGGGGATCGCGGCGGGCGGCTGCTCCTCGATCACCTGGGCCCGCATATAGCGGCCCCGAGGCGCGCCGTCGCTGTAGACGCTCCAGTTGAGATTGTCGTCAGAGGTTTCGAGGAGGATCCCCTCGCTGTTGAAGTTCAGCGTGCCGTCGCTGACGCCTTCGTAGCCGGCGCCGATGCCCACGGCGAACGGGCCGCCGATGGCGTTGACGGTGCCGCCGTAGATGCTCACGTTGCCGCCGTTGGCGCCATCGGCGCCGCCGATGGCCGCGGCGTTGCTGCCGCCGGTGGCGGTGACGCTGCCGCCATAGATGGTCACGGTGCAGCCGCTGCGGCCAAAACCGCCGCCGATGCCCGCGGCGCCGTTGCCGCCGGTCGCTTCGATGACGCCGCCATGGATCTCAAGCTCCAGAGTTTCGTAACCGCCGATGCCGGGTTCACTGGGATACGAAGCGTTCGAATGCAGAGCGCCGCTGCCCTCGATGGTGGGGGCAGCCTTTGCGCCGCTGTCCATGACGCCGGGGTAGATGATCAGCTTTGCATTATCCGCGGCGGTCCAAATACTCGCTGTCACGGTGAGGCTTGCGCCGTCGCAGAGGATCAGGCGGACCGTGCCGCTAAGCTCCACCATTTCGTTGATGGTAACGTCCCCGCTCACAACGTACCAGCCGCTGTTCCAATTCGAATTGCTGCTGGTGACAAGGGTGTAGTTCGTTGTGGACTCCACCACCGGCGTGATGGACCAGTCGGCGGTGTTCAGGGTGTAGTACCGATAGTACACCGCGGGGTTTGCGGGGGGATCGGGGGGCGTCACGGAGCCGCCGGGCTGCACGATGTACACGTTGAGGCCGATCTGGAGCATCATTCCAATCGTCTCCAGAGCCATAGACATGATTTCCGGCGTACCCTGTGCGTTATGGATGACCATGTATTCCCCGTCTGCTTCTCCGATGTTGAAGATGAGGGCGATGCCTCCGTTCGGTCCGGCTCCCGCCTGGAATTCCGCGCTGTTGTAGATCGCAAGGGCGGCTTCCTGATCGTAAGTAAGCATGTTCGCCAGCGTTTCCGCCGTCGGCGTGGACGTGATCTGGACGTAGGTGACGTCGTCCGCCGCTGCCCGCAGGGCCGTGCCTGGCAGCAGCGACAGCACCATCGCCAGCGCCAGCAGGACGCTCAAGAGCTTTTTGCCTGTTTTGTGCATATTGATTCCTCCTGTAAGATAAATTTTCAGAGGAAAAACCTCCAACTCATACTATAAAAGAATGTCCGTCGGGATGCAATATCTGCTTTCAGAATGAAAGCGGCAGTTGAAATTTTTGTCATAATGCTGTAAAATACCTTCTTGAAAAATGCAAACCATATTCATCCAACGCCGGACAGAGGAATGAAAAATGATGGAAACCAAACGATTTGGAATCCGGCTCAAGGAGCTGCGCACCCGGAAGGGTCTCTCCCAGCGCCAGCTTGCGGAGCTGATGTCGGTGTCAAACGCCGCCATCGCCAACTGGGAGGTCGGAAAGCGCCTGCCGGACCTGAACATGCTCTCCCGGCTGGCCGACTGCCTGGATGTGGAGCCCTGGATTCTTCTGAGCGACCTGGGGGAGCCCGCCGAGGCCCCCGGCGTCCTGGTGGTGGAGGACGCGCCCATCCTCCTGCGGGGCCTGCTCCGCACCCTGCGGGAGGAGCTGCCCCAGGCCCGGGTCCATGGCTTTCGGGCGGGCGGTGAGGCCTTGAACTACGCTGCCGCCCATCCCCTGGGGATCGCCTTTCTGGACATTGAACTGGCCGGGGAGAACGGCATCGAGCTGGCTGAGAGACTGAAGCAGCGGAATCCCCGCCTGAATATCATCTATCTGACCAGCCATACAGAATACACCCGGCAGGCCCTGGACAGCCATTGCAGCGGCTATATTCTGAAGCCGCTGACGCCGGAAAAGCTGCGCCGGGAGCTGGCAAATCTGCGCTTTCCCGTTCGGGGGTTGGAGCTATGAGAATCCGGGGTTTTTTCCGCCGCCGCGCCGCCGAGCTGGCCGCGGGCCTGACGGCCCTGATATGTCTGCTGCTGGTGCTGTTGATTCACCGCAACCCCGGCTTCAACCGGTACGCCAACGGAGTCACGCCCTTCACCATTTTGCAGCCGGATACCGTCACCGAGGAGACCGTCGAGGGCTATGCGGGGCTGCGCCGCAGCTACACCTTCACCCTGCCGGAGTCCGAGAGCCTGACCACCGTGGGGGCGCGGGTGTCCTTCTTCCTGCGCCACACCGTGGCGGCCTATTCCATCGACGGCACGAGCCTGTGCAACGACCTTGGGGAGGAGGAGGGCTTCCATATCGGCAAAACGCCGGGCAGCTACTGGGTCAACATTCCCCTGCGGCCCGCCTACGCGGGAAAGACCCTCCGGGTCACCCTGACGCCGGTCTATCCCAGCGTCCGGGACGAGACGCCCAGCTTCCTGGTCATCACCAGGGACGCCCTGCTGACCATGGTCGAGCTGCCCCAGGACGGGCTCTTGCTGGTGCTGAGCGGCCTCGCCATTACGGCGGGCCTCTTCCTGGCGCTGATTGTTCTGGCTCTGCCCCTGGGCGCCGGGGATAGGAAGCGCGTTTTCTATCTGGGGGCCGTGACCGCCGCAGCCGGGCTTTGGAAGCTCTGCGGCTTGCCGATCCTGACCCTGATTCTGGACTATCACGGTCTGCAAAAGGAGCTGTGGTTTACCGGGGCCTCCGTGTATCTGTTGATGCTGGTGCTCTCCCTGCGGCTGCTGACCGCCATCCGGGGGGAAGGCGAGAATCGGATCGGGCAGTACTGCTTCTACCTCTCCGCCGCTGTAGCCGCGGCCCTGCTGGGGCTCCAAATGCTCGGCGTACTGGAGCTGCACGAGGTCCTGATCCCCTTCGGCGTCGGCATGGCCGTCCTCCACGTGATCTCTCTGCTTGGGAAGAAGCCCAGCAGCTCGGAGCTGTTCTGGCTGCTGCCCTTCTTTCTCGCACTGATCGCGGACCTGTGTATTTATTATATGAGCGGTTCCATGCAGAAGGCGCCGGTCTTCCTGATCTGGATGATCCTCAATCTGTTCGTCCGAGGCGTGGGCTTCGTCCGGAGCGCCATCCTCCGGGAGCGCCTGCTGCGCAGGCGGGAGGAGGAGCTGCGAAACGAGAAGCTCCGCGCCATGATGAGCCAGATGCGCCCCCATTTCATCTACAACACCCTGACCTCCATCTACGAGCTTTGCCGGGAGGATCCCTCCCAGGCAATGCGGGTCATTGACGACTTTACCGCCTATCTCCAGGCCAACTTCAACGCCATCACCGCTACGGAGCTGATCCCCTTTTCCGAGGAGCTGCGCCACACCAGGACCTATCTGGCGGTGGAGACCGCCCTCCACGGGGACGACCTCAGCGTGGACTACGACCTGGAGACCGTGGCCTTCCGGCTGCCGCCGCTCACCCTCCAGCCCATTGTGGAGAACGCCGTGAAGCACGGCCTGGGGCCGGGCTTTTGCCCGGTGCATATCGTGATCCGCACCCGCGCCGTGGCGGAGGGCATCCGGATCCTGGTGGAGAACGACGGGGCTCCCTATGATCCGCCCGCAGACCGGGAGAACCGGGGCGGCCTGCAAAACGTCCGGGAGCGGCTGGCCCTGATGTGCGGCGGCACCCTGACGGTGCGTCCCTTGCAGGAACAGCCCCCCAGGCGCGGCGCCGTGGCCGCCATCTGCCTCAAGCCCACCCGGCTCCGGCTGTCGGATAAACCTTCTGCCGCGGTGAAGCACGAATACAGCGGCTGAGTAAAACCGATGAAGCAAATGATAGCCGCTCGTTGTGATTATTTGCCTCTTGTAAGTAAATTACAATACTCCATTTCGTCACCCCAGCCGTCTCTCCAACGGGAGTAGGTGTCGTCTCCGTATTCCTGGATGATGCGTTCCTTCCACTTGGCTGGGGAGTAGTAGTACTTTAGGTAGAACTGGCCAGAGCCATCGTCCAGAGCGGACAAACAAATATCTTTCAGGGATTGCCCGGGCTTGCGGTGCTTCGTGAAGTAAGAAAAGATGCAGAAGGGGTGCGTCTTGTTCGTCAGCACCCATACGACATTGTTGCCGGAAATCTGTGGGAAATAGCGGCTGCGCTCCAGCTGCCGGAGCAGCTCCTTTGCGGTGGCATTCTCCGGCAGCTCGAAGGTCTGGCGATGGTCAAACACGTCGTCTCCGGCACATACGCTGTCCCGGTTTATTGTAATATTCATTTTGCGTTCCCTCTTTCACGTTGATCATGGACTGATCAAGATGTGTGGCGCACGACATAGTCCAGATTGAACGGGAGCCCCTCAAGC